>MPMN01000108.1 GCA_002238525.1 Flavobacteriaceae bacterium bin25 | reverse complement strand
TTTTCAATGTTTCTACAACAAAGTAATTAGAGCTTATTTTTTAATGTATCTACGTCAAAGAACTTCCATATCAATAAAATGTACGACCAAAAAAATCTGGTATAGCGAAAATGATGACCTCAAAAAAATAAATTTGTATTTTAGAAAAAAATAAACTTGTATTCAATGAAACTCAACACAAAATGAATTACTGGCTAAAGCAAAGTATAGAGTATGCTAATCAAAGATCATATTTAGACAGTCTATTTTCAGTATACCCAACTATCCCAGAAGGCATTAGAGAAATAAATAAAACGAAGTGGGAGAATGTTGAACAAAGTTTTAGCACCCAAAATAATTTTAAACTAGTAAATAGTTTGCTCAACTTGGATTTGTTTCCAATTAAAGATAGTTACGTAGCATATCTAAAAAGAGATAGAAAAGCAATAAATAGAAATCCTAAAACAATAGACAGAATTTGTGGTAGAATTTACGAAATGGGATTAGATAAGGTATTTGAAAAATGCTCATTACCAAAAGAAACCAATAGACAAATTGGGCCTATGTTTAGAAACTGGATTAATAAAAAAGCACTTGGTATTAAACCTATTGCTTTAGAAGAATTTTTGTCTACCGATAAGGACGCTATTTTAAGTGCAAGTGATGCACAAATGAAAGATTTTGCCAAACAAGAATTAGGGTATGAACATCCGAAAGGGTTGGACTTTTTAGCAAGATTTAACAATAAATTTATCATAGGAGAAGCAAAATTCCTTACAGATTTTGGTGGGCATCAAAATGCTCAGTTTAATGATGCTATAAGAACAGTTGAAGCAGAAAGAGTTAATGCAATCAAAATCGCAATCTTAGATGGAGTACTTTATATTAAGGGCAGAAATAAAATGTACAAAAGCATTACGCAATCCTACAAAGATTATAACATTATGAGCGCACTAGTACTTAGAGAATTTCTATATACAATATGACAAAAAATATCCTTATTCAAGGAGATAATATCAAAGGCTTAGAATATCTCCTTGAGAAAAGAAAACTGAAAGGTAAAATTGATTTGGTGTATATAGATCCCCCATTTGCAACCGGGGGTAATTTTACAATTTCAAATGGAAGAGCAACCACAGTGAGTAATTCAAAAGATGGGAAGGTTGCTTACTCTGATAATCTTAAAGGAAATGATTTCATTAAATTTTTAAAAGAGAGGCTACTAATACTAAAAGAATTGCTTAGTGAAGAAGGTTCACTTTATTTACATATTGATTACAAGATAGGGCACTATGTAAAAGTGATGATGGATGAGGTTTTTGGAATAGAGTCCTTTAGAAATGATATAACAAGAATAAAATGTAATCCAAAAAACTTTTCTAGAAAAGGATATGGAAATATCAAAGACATGATACTTTTTTATTCCAAGAATCAGCGGTTTATCTGGAATGAACCATATACAAGATATAATCAAAAAGATGCTACCAAACTCTATCCAAAGATAGATGAAGATCAAAGAAGATATACCACTGTACCAATTCATGCTCCAGGTGAAACAAAAAACGGAAAATCAGCAGAAAAATTCAAAGGAATACTACCTCCAGCTGGAAGACACTGGAGAACAAATGTAAAAACCTTGATGCAATGGGATAAAGAAGGGTTATTAGAATGGTCATCAACCGGAAATCCACGAAAGAAAAACTACATGGACCAAATGAAAGGAAAAAAAGTACAAGATATTTGGGAATTCAAAGATCCCCAATATCCATCTTATCCCACTGAGAAAAATGAGGATATGCTCAATATGATAGTAAGTGCATCTTCCAACGAAAATAGTATCGTGTTAGATTGCTTCTGTGGTTCTGGTTCAACACTTTATTCTGCAGCAAAAAACGGAAGAAAATGGATAGGAATTGATAAATCAAACGATGCGATTAAGGTAACAAAAAAAAGATTTGACAACTTTAAAGGGGACATATTTAGTACACCTTTTGAATATGAATTTATAAAAGTTTATTGAGGTCATCATTTAAGCACATATCAGATATTTTTGATAGACTTTGTCCTTGTTCACCATTTTTGTAATCAGATTATTGAATATCGTCTCTTTACTCTGTGAACGATTTATTCTGAAACAGA
>MPMN01000026.1 GCA_002238525.1 Flavobacteriaceae bacterium bin25 | reverse complement strand
AAGGAGGGATGGTACTTTACGATTTGACCAGTAGTTATGTGGAAGGTAAGCAGAATGAGTTAGCTGCTTTTGGGTATAATAGGGACCGCAAGAGAGGGAAGAAGCAGATAGTCATCGGTCTAATGACTGATCAGGAGGGTTGTCCTGTTTCTGTGCAGATCTACAAAGGGAATACTTCGGTATCCCAGGACGCTATCAGACCAGGTTACCAAGTTGCGAGAGACCTTTGGTCTGCAGCATGTGATTATGGTCGGGGATCGTGGGATATTGACCCATAAGGGGATTCAACAAGAGTTGGTTCCTATGGGTATGGATTGGATTTCGGCTTTGCGTAAGGAGACCATCGCAAGTGTGGTCAAGCAGACCAAAACGGTGGATCTGGATAAGCTTGATAAGCAGAGTCTGATGGAGGTACAGACAGATTTATTTCCCCAAGATCGGCTGATATTTTGCAAGAATTCTGTTCAGAAAGCCATGAAACAGAGGAGACGAGAGGAGTTTCTGGTAAAGACCGAGAATGCCTTAGAGCAGATAGTGATTGCTACTAAGCGAAAAACAAAACCCCTCAAATGCGAGACTGCCATAGCCATAAAAGTGGATAAGGTCGTAGAGAAGCACAAGATGAAGAAGTACTTCCATCTGGAGGTCAAAGAGGGACATTTAGCCTATGTTCGGGATAAATCGGCTATTGAGCGGTCAGCGGAGCTGGATGGGGTCTATGCCATTCGGACGAGTCTAAAAAAAGTCCCTCCGTCCAACGAAGCTATCGTTCTTGACTACAAGCGTCTTTCTGCTGTGGAGTCGGCCTTTCGGTCAATGAAAAACATTTCTTTGAAGATTCGCCCGATTCATCATCGGCGCAAAAAGCGGGTGCAAGCACATGTATTTTTGTGTATGCTGGCCTACTATGTGGCATATCATTTGCGTAAAGAGCTGTCAACGATTCTATTTAGTGAAGATGATTTGGAAGGAAAACAAGCCCAACGCAAGGATGTAGTAGCATCTGCTTCAAGTTCAGCCCAGACCAAAACCAAGGTTAGACGTAAGCGCAACAAGGATGGCAACAAGGTCATGAGTTTTGCCAGCTTGATGAACGAACTGACTGGGGTAATTCGCATTATTGGAAAACCCAATATCAACACAGACTCAATCCCTGAGGTAGTCATCCTTCATGGTCTAGAGGGAACCAGAAAGCGGGCCTTTGATCTGCTGGGAATTAAAATCCAAGCATCTAGTCCCAAGGGTTGAAAGTTAAGATTTACTGCTCGGTAAATCGAATCCGGATAGGAAAATATCACGTCTGAAAATCTTCCAAAATGAAGCGAATTTTTGAATGTGAAATTCAAAATAGGGGGGAAGTTCAGCTATGAAGGTTGTGACATTATGGCACAAGTTATCAGAGATAGGAGAAAATATGATGAATGAGTCAAAGAGAATGGGAGAGAGCTTCTCCATCATTTGTATGGGGGATCATTCCGAAGATATGCCTAGAAATTGGGGATTGTCCTTCGCCCGTAAAAGGGGATACGATGGTTGATCTCCATTTAGGGTTTCTTGGGCACCCAAGGTTGTACTCCGCTACTTCCTTCCCATGTTTTGCCCCATCGAAATCTGAGTTTTTTATCCTTAAAAGCATCGAAGTGTTTTTTTTCGCAATCTAGTTTTTGTTGTTCTACCACTCGAAGTTGATTTTTATTATTAGTTCCTTTGGTCTCAACGACGAAATATAAGGTTTTGTCTTCATGGAAATTGATGATCCAATCGGGGTTATATGTTCCTAGTGGTGTTTTTATTTGGAACTCGTCGGGCAATTTGGCGTAGACTTTGACTAGATCGCACTGTTCCAGTTCTTTAGAGAAATTGACTTCTGATTGAGAATCGCAGAGAATTTTTTGGTATGGCGATTTCTCGCTCGGTTGAACTCTATCATCACTAGACTCTTTTTTTGGCTTATCATCATCCAAACATTGTTGGATATAGGTATATTGTTCTTGGAATAGTTCTTCGCAATAATAGGTTTCCTCTCTGCTTATTGGTGATTCTATTTTCTTGTATCTCAGTCCATCAACCATGCTCTGGGTCTTGACTCGATTGATGATATGGGTCGCTTGTCGGATAAAATCTTGGGGGTTTTTCTTCACTTGATTCAGCTTGTCGCATTTGGTCAGTATCTCTCCGATTGTCCTTCTGGTCAGCTGAGTGCTCTCTACCAGTTTCCCCAATATATCCGGAATGAATTCCGCTTTGGTATCGGAGGTGTAGTGCCTGTTTTGTATGTATGTTTCTTTATAACCTCTTTCTGTAACTTCATTGTCTCTTACTTCAAATTTCAGCTGAGGTGTTTTGACTGACAACTCTTTGTTCATCTGGTCTATACATTGCTTTTTGAGTTTTTCAGAATCAAACTTGACCGAATAGGTGGTCTTGTGCTTTACTTTGTCCCACAATTCCTTGAATGCTGGGCCGTTCAAGATTCTATTGTTCACCTTCACTGGACTTTTGGTAGATTCGTCTTTGATGTCTATGCCGCTGGTATATTCTTGCAGTATATTGGTTATTCTCTTATGAGCCATTGGGGGGACGATATCCTCTGGTATATATAGTTTGTCTTCATCTAATGCTTTTTTGAGCGATGGTTGGGTTTTCCCAGACTCATCCAAATAATCCTGAGATTTTAAATAAGTACAGAATGCTTTGGATTTTTCGTCTCCTAAGGTATTGTTCTCATCATTGGTATTGATGGTTACATCACGGAATGTATTGTCTTTGATAAGGCCGAATGTAATCCCGGTTTCCCTTACCGTATCTTTTTGCAATTGGCGGACAAATTCAGCATAAGATTCGGTGATCATCACCAATAGTCTATTGATGTGTTGGTCGTGTATTCGTTCTCCTTTCTGATTGACACACAAACGAAGTCCACGGCCTATCTGTTGTCTGGGGGTGATGAGAGACTTTCCCATATCCCTAAGGGTACATATCTGAAATACATTGGGATTATCCCACCCTTCTTTGAGGGCAGAATGGGAAAAAATAAACCGCAATTTGGAATTAAAACTTAATAGTTCTTCCTTTTTTTTCATGATGAGATTGTAGGTATCTCTATCCTTTTTGGACTTTCCTGAAGAAGTAACATAATATTTGTATGTCTCTTTTTGGTTGCTCTTTTTAGGTCTTTTGTCTTCAGAAAAATAACCATTATGGACTTCCCTGATATCTTCTTGGAACGATGCTCTATTGGTATATTTATTATCTCCTCCATGAAAAAAGCATCGAAGTTTATTGTACTTTTCCCCTTGAATGAGCTCATGGTATTGTTCTTCAAACCATTGGGCGTAGATACCGTTAGACTCTTTCCCTTCTTGGTCATATTGCTTGTAACGGGAGACTTGGTCAATAAAGAACAGACTCAACACCTTGATGCCTTTTTCCTTAAGTTCATTTTTAGTTTTGATGTTTTTGAACAATTCTAGCTCTTTGTCCAGATGTTTTTCGATGGTTAGTTCGATTAGTTTCTTTTTGATTTCTTCTCGGTCGCGGTCATTGATGGTATCTTGGAGATATACCTTTTGTTCACTGGAGAGAAAATCGATGTGTTCATTTCCCTTTTCCCCACAGATGTCCTTGATGACATAACCTTTATATTCTTCCCTGCCGGTTCTTTCTTCCAAATCATCGCCTTGTTTGATCTTGATTTTTTTTCTTTTGATATTCCCTTTTTTGTTCACTCCTTTTAAAGGGTCGGAAAAGACATCAACTTCTACTTCTGCTGTGGGTTTGCCTTTGCCGAGAATAACCTTGGTTAATCGGATATAAGCATCATTGTAGTTATAGAAACTTTTTATCGAACCTACCGAGATTTTTTTGACCAATTGTTTTTTGTGGGCATCTATGGCACTGAGGCGATAGACCAGATTGATTTTTTCCCTATGGGTAGCGGAATATCGAATGATAACCGATGGCCCTAATTTCCGTACGGATTCTTTTTGCAGCTGGGTACTCATGGCACTTTGGGGTTCATCCACAAAGATGATGGGTTTGGTCTGTTGTATCAACTCAATAGGCTTATACGATAAATTCTCCCGGTATTGATGGATGATGTTGTTGTTTTCCTTGATATCCCTACTAAAGGAATCAATGTTGATGACCATGATTTCCAATGTGCAATTGGTAGCGAAATCCCTTACCTCGGTGAGTCTTTTGCTGTCATAGGTAAAGAAACGATAGGGAGTATTGTCGTACAATCTATTGAAATGTTCTTGGGTTATCTGCAGGTTTTTGTAGGTGCCTTCTTTGATGGCAATGGAAGGTACTACGATGATGTGTTTGGCAAAGCCGTATCGAACGTATAGTTCCATGATGGTGCGTAGATAGACATAGGTCTTTCCGGTACCTGTTTCCATCTCCACAGTCAAGTCCAGAGGTTTTGTTACTTCGTCTCTTTTAGACAATGCTAATCCATTATTCAGTTGAATCTGGCGTATGTTTTCCCATAAACTATTTTCTGGGAGAACTACTTTATTGCTATAACCTAAGTCATTTTCTATTGATTCTAAGGTAGATGGGGAGTATACAGTAAAATTTGTTTGTGTTCTTTCCGGCTGTCCTTTGAATATGTTCAATACAGAATCAATAGCCTCTTTTTGGTATACCAAATTATCATCAAATTGTAAGTTCATACTGGTTATTTATTAAATAGTCCTTATTTCATCAATATCATACCGATTCAGTATTTGCACTGAATTGGTCTTTTCTACATCTGAAAATCCATTGTCTCTAAAGACCACTCTACAAATCTCTGGTTTGCACTCTTTTTTCCATTGTCCAATTCCTTCCGCAACTTTTCTGGTGATATTATCTGCCAAGCAAATAAACAAAGCTCCTAATCCAATGTTGAATACCTTTTTTTCTTCAATATTTCTTTCTTCGATGGGCAAGGTTAAATCAAGTCCTGATTTCAAGAGGATTTCGTACAGCACATCTTCTTCAGTGCGGTCGGGTTTAATGTTTTCCACAGTATCTAGTAGACTTGTTTCCACATTATCAGGATTACCACCCCAACTTTTGATATTGGAACTATCAAGTTTAAAGACCTTAAACCCCAAGTCTAGTTCTTTAGATATTATAGGGTGTTCTTCTTTAATTTTTTTGACTACTCTACGGATTCGTTCTTTGCCTATTTCTGCTATTGTTTTATATCCAGCTTTGAAAGCTTCACTTTTTTCATCTGTTTTTTCTGGAAATTGAACTTGTATAAATTTTAAATTCAACTCGGACTTAAAATTGAATTCAACAAGTGATTGAGCAGATGTGGATGAGCCTGCAAAGAAGTCTAATAAAATATCTCCCTTTTTAGGATTTGATATTCCAATAATTCGATTGATTAACTCAACTGGCTTTGGATAATCAAACACTTTAGATTTAAATAATTCTTTGATTGTTAAAGATGCTTTTTTGTTCCCTTGAATATCATTCCACAAACTTGGAATTTGTTTTGTTCTTCCTTCCAAATAGTATTTCACATAAGGTTTGAATACATTATCAGAATCCCTTTTCCAAAATATCAAATCACCGTCAGTCCATTTTTTGTAAGTTTCTCTTGAAGCACGCCAACGACTTTCATACTCGCTTCCAGGTCCCATTGGAAAAACATCATTACCTTCAGGATCAGATATGCCGTAATAAAGATTTGGTGCATCTTCTCTTCTATCGCCACTTCCTGTTTTTCGAAATTGTAGAATACTATACTTCCCTTTTTCATCTTCATAAGTGAATCTTTTTATATCCTTTTTCGACATGGGAAGTCCTTTTAGTCCTATTGAATGATAGTTTTTCGAATAGATAAGAAGAAAATCAACACTACTTCCTATTTTGTTAGCATCTTGACCGGTAGTTGTTCCTTTCGAAACTGAAACTTGACCAATAAAATTACTCTCTCCAAATACTTCGTTTAAAGTTTTTTTAAGATTCTCTAATTCAGCATCGTCAATACTGACATAAATAATCCCATTATCTTTTAAAAGATTCCTTGCTAATCGTAATCTTGGATAAATCATATTTAACCAGTTTGAGTGGAAACGTCCGTCACTATCTGAGTTGGTAGAGAGTTTATTCCCTTCGGAATCCACTTGACTTGTAATTTCTTGGTAATTTTTAAGGTTATCCCTATAGTTGTCTTTATAGACAAAATCTTTTCCAGTGTTGTAAGGAGGATCGATATAAATCATCTTGATTTTTCCTGCATAACTCTTTTGGAGAAGTTTCAATACTTCGAGATTATCTCCTTCAATGTAGAGGTTTTTTGTAGTGTCCCAATTCAAACTTTCATCTTTGGCAGGGCGAAGGGTACCAGTAGAGGGTTTATGAGCTTCACGCCTTGCTTCGGTTTTTCCTGCCCAGGTAAAGCGATAGTATTCTTCTTCTTGTTCAATTTCTTCTCCGAGGATCTCTTGGAGAACTTTAAAATCGATTTTGTTTTCAGTGACAATTTCAGGGTATAGGGTTTTTAATTTTTGGATGTTTTCTTGAATTAGGTCTTTGCTTTGACTTAATTCATTTTTCTGGGGGGGGGTAATTTGTTTGTAGACATTGACTTAAAGTGTTTTATATCGGTTTAATTTCTTGTTTTCGCCTTTATATTTCATGTTTAGTGCTGTTTGTGTGTTTAATTGGCTTTTTTTAAAATGGAATTAAGAATTCCATTATTTAAACTCCAATTTACTCAACTTATAATAAATGTTCTGCTTGATTACAATAATGTCCAGCTAGAATGAAAAATATAATTAGCATGATTTTTTCTTGTTCTTGGAAATATAAACAAGTAAGGATGTGATAATCAGCTGGTATGTAAAATGACTATCAAGTTGTATTTTCATCTTGCTCTATAGTTGATTAATCAGCTATATAGTTTTTATTTCGTCTATGTCATACCTTAGTAATCTCTGAACTGAGTTGGTCTTTACTACATCTGAAAATCCATTTTCTCTATAGATTACTCTAGAAAAATTAGTATTGCATTCATTTTTTCCATTGTCCAATTCCTTCTGCTACTTTTCTGGTGATATTGTCTGATAAGCAAATAAACGACGAGACTAATTCAACATTATAAACCTTTCTTCCTCCGATTATTTCTTTCTTCAATGGGCAAGGTTAGGTCCAGTCCTGATTTCAAAAGGATTTCATACAACACATCTTTTTCAGTGTGGTCTGGTTTAATTTGTTCTTCCTGGTGTAAGAACCATTTTAGTGACTTGGGCAAGCGTTTCAGAGCGTATGAATCGTGAAATGGAAGTTCCCTTAATTGTTTATCCATATTCAACAAAGAGTACGACAAAAATGACAATGAAATTTGGCTATAGTTTATGAACAGCCCAGCGAATAGTGAACCAATCTTTGGGCTATGCAGTGTGTCAAGTCAACATCTTTTCTTTAGGGCATCATAGAGTACAAACAAAAACTCCTCCTTTATCCAATCAAAGGCCTCACCTTGGTTATATTGAACATTTTTCGTCAGAATAGGATAAATACCCTCTTCAAAATGTCTGTCATTCATCTTTAATTCTATATTTCTTAAAAATTGTTTTTTGGTAGGTGTTCTCTTGTTTTTTCTGTTTAAGTAAGTAACATATTGTGGAAAACATTGTGCTATCTTATCTATGTCAAACATTGGATGATTACGGAAATAATACAAGTCAAATAAGTCTCTGTCCTTAGACCTATTATAAAACGCAGATAATTTGCCTGCATAAATTTCATTGAAATCATAAGTGGTCAATATAGTCTGTCCTGAAAACCATGGATTGTCGATTTTAAAAGGTACATGTGCCAATCCGAGTTCATTGAAATGCTGGCGACAATTTATTTCTATCTTCAATCTTCTCTCTCCTTCAAAATAAAAAGAACGATAAGGATGCAAGGATTTCCAGCCTAATTCACTATGTCTTGTTTTTCTGTCTAAGTCAAAAAAATCTATCACCTTATTTATTCTGAGCATTATTTCTCCTATTGGAATTCTCTTTAGTTGAACCAAATCTATATCCTCAGAAAATCTTGCGCCGATGGAATGTAATCCATCCCCTACAATCGGTGTTACTTTTATTTGCCCATATAGTTGATGTAAAGCAGTCCCTCCTTTGAAAGCCAAATTCTTCCTCAGGAAATCGTCAGAAAAATAGAAACTAGACAACGGGAAAGCAATAAGTCATGTTCCGCTTGTTCGTATGTCTTGAACTGCTTCTTAGTCTTCCAATCTAAAACGTTTAACTTGTTTATCATCTTTCTATTCCCCATTTACTAATGAGCTTTCACTATTTTACAAGCCCATTTTATTTACCAAATCGTTATCCAATGGAAATCTAATGTCTATATTCCAATTAAATCGTTCTGAAATAGTAGACTTATCTGGCACCGGCATGGGAAAATCATCACTATCTGTGGGATATTGATCTCTATTTGAGGCTTTGGTCTTGTTATCTGGAGTAAGTAAAATGGGGTAAAGGTTTTTCCTGTTCTCTTCTCTTGTTTGATCTCGTTCACCGATAAGCAAATGGCTTTTTATCGGTAGCACAAGAGTATGGTTTTTCCCAATCAGATATTCTAACAGAAAACCAAATCTTCTGAGGGTACTCTTTTGTGGGTACCAACTGAGTAGTGTCTCTATATCCTCTATGGTCATCTTTTCCGACAACTCTTCTATGTTTGCCAAAATCCTATTGACACCTCCTAATTTGTTTTGGTAATGAATCAAATCTACTGCAGTCAAGGCGGGAGAAGAAACTAGATAAGTTCCAGAATCAGAAAGTTTTACCCATAGATTTTTTCTCTTTACGACATTCTGATAGGAGCTATAGATGGATACATTACTCCTTTTATGTTCCTCCAATTCAAGAGGTGGCCAATGACTTCTGGCGTGAAAAATGATATCATATGATTTCCTATTCTTGAATCCTGTATACGGTGCTTTAGTCATAACATAATCCAGAAAGACTGCCTGATGTCTGGCACCATGAATAGCTGAGGCAGTAAATAAGCCGATATAATAATCTTTCTTTACATATCCAAATAAATGGTCTATATACAACCCTATGGGCAATTTTCCGATACGTTTGTGTAGGGGGTCCATAATGAGATAAAAACCCTTTTGAATACAGACTACATTACCTTTTTTCACATGATAGGCCAAAGATGAACGCAGAGAGCCCAGAGACTTGCCCAATCGGTTAGAGCACTCCTCTATTGAAAAACTATAGCGAGCAAAAGACAAATTTTCTTGAATATACTCGGACAAAGTCATCGAAAACATTTTCTTTAAAAATACAAAAAATTTGAATTTCTAATATAATACTCTTTTCGTTCAAGTATGATTACCCCGAATTATTCATACTAATCAAATCAGATCTTTTGATCTGAATCTCTCCTTGTTGAGATTTCAAGAGGGAGATTTTTTTTCGTACTTGTTAGTATTTTAACTTCTGTAGTTTGTTTTTTGATCAATAAGGGACTTTTTGCACATGAGATCATGTAAATTTTGCATGATTTGAGCATAGCTTTCTCATTAAGGAAGACCTCCTTTTTTCGAAGATGTATGGTTCAATTAATGGGAGAGTCAGCTACTGGCTTATAAAACAGTAAATCATGCAGTAATTCCAGATGAACCAAACTTTTGGAAAATCAATAATGAACTCTGGATTTGGTGATCCTGATTGTCGCTGAAGCTTTAAACAAATAGGTTCGTACACTACTGACTTGCCACTTTTTAGCAGCTTTATGCTTCGTTTTTCGAATCCACTCTCTTATCTTCAAAATCATATTGTAACCAAAAAAACTGATCCGGTTCTACTGCATCTTATGTGGGATGAGGTCTAAATTAACGGAGAATAAACAAAGGAATACTCATGATTTATTGCAATATATTTTGGATCATTTTTATGTGTTGATTTCCATGTAATTTGGTTCAAGAAATTTGCTTCTACAAAATTCTCATCTCCAGTATTGTAGGGAGGATCAATATAAATCATCTTGATTTTTCCAGCATAACTCCTATGTAGAGGTTTCAATACTTCTAGGTTGTCTCTTTCGATATAGAGGTTTTGAGTATTGTCCCAATTCAAACTTTCTTCTTTGGCAGGGCTAAGGGTACCTGTAGAGGGTTTATGATCTTCACGCCTTGCTTCGGTCTTTCCCGCCCAGGTAAAGCGGTAGTTTTCTTCCAGCTCAATTTCTTCTCCGAGAATCTCTTGAAGATCTTAAAATCGATTTTGTTTTCCATGACAATTTCAGGGAATAGGGTTTTCAGTTTTTGGATGTTTTCTTAACTAGGTCTTTGCTTTGACTTAATTCATTTTTCGGGGGTGGGTAATTTGTTTATAGAGATTGACTTCAAGTGTTTTATATCGGTTTAATTACTTGTTTTCGCCTTTATATTTCAAGTTTAGGACTGTTCGTATGTGTAATTGAATTTCGTTTTTAAATGCTGGATTTCCTATCAAATTTATCATTAATGCTGATTCTGTATTTGATATATGCACAACTAAGTTCCAATAGAAAACAAAAGTTATTTACACGAAATTTTGATTTGCTATTCTAACGATTTAGTTCTAGGTGGTATCACAATGATGGTAGCCGACTTCAGATGAAAAAAATGTAAGTTAAACATCTTCTCTGAATCACACGAGATTCAAAAAATTTCTAAAATCAGTTGCTACTTCAAGCCTTGAACCTAAAGCTTCAAAATGCTGTTTCCCGCATTTGATTTTAGATGATTCTCTTGGTCTGAGATCTAAGACTGAAGCACTTGCTTTACTTTCCACAACGAAATAAAGTTTTTCTTCATCATTCTGTTTCCAACTGACCACCCAGTCTGGATTATATGACCCTAAAGGTGTGTCAATCTTAAACCACATCGGAAGTTTAGCATAAACGGAAATATTTTTATTTCGTTCTAATTCTTTGGAAAATCTCGATTCTGTGTCAGAATCGTAAATCACGTAATCATAAGGTGATTTTGAACTTTCTGCTAGATTTTTTTTTAAATACCCATAAAGTTCCTCATTTTTAAAGAGTTCTTGACTATAGAATTTATCTTTTCCAATTTTCTGGTATTTGATTCCATCAACAATATGTAAACGCATTTCATCATTGATGATATCTATACATCCTTCTATAAACTTTTGTGGGTTGATTTTGAAATAGTCAAGTTTTCTGCATCCTATAAGAATTTCAACGATAGTCTTTCGGGTGAGTTGTGTCTCGTTTTGAAGATATCCGACAATATCTGGTAGAGAATCAACAGCAAAATTCAGGTTGGAAGTTTCAATCTGCGTAGATTGTTCATCTGCCTCAACCCCTCCTTTACTAATCATCAAAGTTGATTTCGTATAGTGCAGCTTCCCTCTTTTAATTTTCAAATTTCGATCAATAGATTCGATACATTTTTCAATTAGTGAAGAAGAATCAAAATTAACGGAGAAAGTAGTCTTGTACTTGACTTTTTCCCACAACAATCTAAAATCTTCACTATCTAATACTTGCTCATTAACTTGAACATATCTCTTTTGCGCCTTATCCTTGATTTCTAGTTTTCCTGCAGCACTTTTTAGTTTGGTTAAAATTTGTTTGATAATATGGGGTTGGTTTGCGATATCTTCAGGGATTTGTAATGTTCCTTCATTGAGTTTTAATCGAAGATTATCTTGAACTTTCCCTTGTTTGTCTAGATATTTATTATGTATCAAATGGCCGTATAACTGACTAGATTTATCTTGTCCCAATAAGGTGGTATGTCCTTCATCTATTTCCACCACCACATCGGCAAATGAGTGTATTTCAATAAACCCAAACTTGATTCCTGTTTCTGCTTCAATTTCTTTTTGTAGTTGTTCAGCAAAATCATGATAGGATTCTGTTGCCATTACTGAAAGAGTGTTTACTTCATGTCCATAGACACGATTGCCATTTTGATTGACACACAGACGGAGTCCACGACCAATTTGCTGTCTTGGTGTTATTGGTGAATTTCCGCGATCTCTCAGGGTACATATCTGGAATACATTTGGGTTGTCCCAACCTTCTTTTAATGCTGAGTGGGAGAATATAAAACGAAGTTTAGAATCAAAACTCAACAATTTCTCTTTATCTCGCATGATTAGATTGTAAGTGTTCTCATCGACTTTCGTATCCCCCCTTGTATCCTTAAAATATTCAAACTTTTCCTTGGAATTACTTTTCTTACTCCTTTTATCTATTGAAAAATATCCGTTATGTACTAATGAAGCGTCCATTTCATGATCATGTAGTGATGGAAATAGTCCCTTGTATTTAGGTTTGCGGATCAACTCAGTGTATTTTTTCTCAAATATGTCCGCATATTGTCCATTGACTTGATTTCCTTCTTCGTCATATTTGCGATAATTGGCAACTTTATCAACAAAAAACAAACTCAAAACTTTTATTCCTTTTGGATTGAGTACTTTTTCTTTGTCCAGATGTTCTTCTATAGTTTTGGATATCAAATTGGTTTTGACTTCTAATTCGTCAACACTTCCAATAGATTGTCCCAATTTGATGTATTGCTCATTGCTTGTAAAATCTATAAATTCTTTTCCTTCTTTTCCATAGATATCCTTGATGATGTACCCTTGGTATTCTGTTCGATTGGTTATTTGCTCTAAATCATCATTTTGACGAACTGTAATAGATTTCCGTTTTATTTTTCCTTTTACGAAGACATCAACTTGAATTTTTGCTTTGGGAAGACCATTGCCTAGAATAACTTCCAAAAGTTTAATGTAGGCTTTACTATGGGCACCCTCTGCTTGTATAGAACCAACCTCAATCTGTTTTACCAACTTTTGCTCATAGGCATCTACAGCATCCAATTTGTACATCAGGTTGATTTTTTCTCTATGGGTTGCTGAATAACGAAAAATCGCTAAAGGGTTAAGATTTTTTACTGCTCTTTTACGAATTGGTGTGCTCATGGTAGTTTGAGGCTCATCAATAAATACAAGAGGGTTTGTTTTTTCAATCAAATCCAATGGTTTAAACCCTAATTTATCATTATAACGGTGAATAATGTTTGCCTTTGAGGGTTCAGAGGGGTTTTTAAAACTTTTACTAAACGCATCAATATTGATGACCATAATCTCCAAACCATCGTTGGTTGAAAAGTCTCTTACCTCATTGAGTTTTCCACTATCGTATACGAAGAAGTTGTAGGGGATATTGTCATATAGTCCTCTAAAGTGTTCTTTGGTTATTTGCAATGATTTGTAGACTCCCTCTTTGATGGGGATAGATGGCACAACAATGATGTGTTTGGAGAATCCATATTTTCGATACATTTCCATGATGGTGCGTAGGTAGACATAAGTTTTCCCTGTACCCGTTTCCATCTCTACGGTAAAATCTAATTTATGGCGATCAAATTCATTGGCTGAGGAGGTTTTAAGACCATTACTTAATTGAATCTGCTGAATATTTTCTAGTAATTTCCCTTCTGAAAGTGTCAAACGATTGCCATATCCTATATCATTATCTGACAATAATGATTGTTTTTTGTCTAAAAACTCTGCGGAATAGACGGTAAAATTAGTGTCGCATTTTTCTTGCCCTTTGAATATATCTACTATTGCATTAATAGCATCCAATTGAAATTGTAAAGAGCTATCGAATTGTATTTTCATATTAGATACTTTTTATTTCCGTTATTTTGAAGTGCTTTAGTATCTCTACAGAGTTGGTCTTTTCTACATCTGAAAATCCATTGTCTCTAAAGACTACTCTACAAATCTCTGGTTTGCATTCTTTTTTCCATTGTCCAATACCTTCCGCAACTTTTCTGGTGATGTTATCAGCAAGGCAAATAAACAACGAGCCTAATCCTATATTATACACTTTTCTTCCTTCGATGTTTTTTTCTTCAATGGGTAAGGTTAGGTCCAGTCCATATTTCAATAGGATTTCATACAACACATCTTCTTCAGTGCGGTCTGGCTTAATATTTTCCACTGTATCTAGTAGGGTTGTTTCTACATTATCAGGATTGCCATCCCAACTTTTGATATTGGAACTATCAAGCTTGAAGACTTTGAATCCCAAGTCCATTTCTTTAGATTTTTCAGGGTGTTTATCTTTAATATCATTTGCTGACCTAATGATTCTTTCTTTACTTATGTCAGTTAAATAATTAAATCCAATTCTAAATGCTTCTGTGTTTTCTTTTATTATTTCAGGAAGTTGAACACAGATGAAATTAATCCTTGAATTTGTATTTAGGTTATATTCAAATACAGATTCCGATGTGGTACCGGAACCTGAGAAAAAGTCTAATACAATACCATCTGCACATCCTATTGCTATAAAATCATAAATCAGCTGTAATGGTTTGGGGTAGTCAAATACTCTAGATCCAAATAATTCTTTCATTCTTTTTGTCCCATTACTACTACTATAACTTGGCTTGTAAAATAATGATTTTGGTTTGTAGGTGGGATATTCTTTAAACTCAGACCTTGTTTTTTTGTAAATAGAAAAGCCATCATTTTTATTGCCCTTAATTACAAGGTTATGTTTTTCAGATTCAAATTTCTCTTTACTCCACCTCCAGCTCATTTCTTGATTATCCGTTAGGGGGAATATTTCTGTTTGATTTGATGAAGACTTGACTGTAGATAATTCATTACTCGAGTCAATATAAAGAGGAAAAAATAAAGTTGGTGCTTTTTCTCTGGGAGCGTTAATTCCAGTAGTTTTTAAATTTGCACCCAATTTAAAATATCCATACTCGTCTTTTTCCCAATCACTTAAATTTTCTTCATCCACTCTAAGTCTGTTAATTTTTACCTGATTGATATTCTTTGAGAAAACTAGTGTGTATTCATGTGTACCTGCAAATGCAAATTGGTCGTTGTTCCCTTTAAGATTCATTATAGTTGGGAGTGTGGCAATATGATTTGATTCTCCGAAAACTTCATGACCCAGCTTTTTTAAGTTTTCAATTTCATTGTCATCAATGCTGATAAAAATCACTCCATCATCTGTTAATAGATTCCTTGCTAATCTCAATCTTGGATACATCATATTTAACCAATTCGAGTGGAAGCGTCCATCACTATTTGAGTTGGTAGATAGTTTATTTCCTTTGGAATCCAATTGACCTGTAACTTCTTGGTAATTTTTAAGGTTATCCTTGTAGTTGTCTTTATAGACAAAATCTTTTCCGGTGTTGTAGGGAGGGTCAATATAAATCATCTTAATTTTTCCTGCATAACTCTTCTGGAGAAGTTTCAATACTTCCAGATTATCTCCTTCGATGTAGAGGTTTTTTGTATTGTTCCAATCCAAACTTTCTTTTTTGGCAGGGCGAAGGGTACCTGTAGAGGGTTTATGTGCCTCACGCCTTGCTTCGGTCTTTCCTGCCCAGGTAAAGCGATAGTATTCTTCTTCTTGTTCAATTTCTTCTCCGAGGATCTCTTGGAGAACTTTAAAATCGATTTTGTTTTCGGTAACAATTTCAGGAAATAAGGTTTTTAATTTTTGGATGTTTTCTTGAATCAGGTCTTTGCTTCGACTTAATTCATTTTTCTGGGGGGGGGTAATTCGTTTGTAGACATTGACTTAAAGTGTTTTATATCGGTTTAATTGCTTGTTTTCGCATATATATTTCTTGTTTAGTGCTGTTCGTATGTTTAATTGGCTTTTTGTTTTTTTAATGGAATTCTTAATTCGATTATTTAAACTCCAATTTACTCAACTTATAATAAATGTTCTGCTTGATTACAATAATGTCTAGTAGAATGAAAAATAAATAAGTAAGGATGTGTATTCAGTTGGCATGTAAAATGACTGTCAAGTTGTATTTTCATTTTGCTCTATAGTTGATTAACCAGCTAGATAGTTTTTATTTCGTCTATACCAAACCTTTTTAAGGTTTGGACTGAGTTGGTCTTTTCTATATCTGAAAATCCATTGTCTTTGAATACAACTCTACAAATTTCAGGATTGCATTCCTTTTTCCATTGTCCAATTCCTTCTGCTACATTTCTGGTGATATTATCTGCTAAGCAAATAAACAAAGCTCCTAATCCAATGTTGAATACCTTTTTGCCTTCGATATTTCTTTCTTCAATGGGTAAGGTTAAATCAAGTCCTGATTTTAAGAGGATTTCATACAGCACATCTTCTTCAGTGCGGTTAGGTTTAATATTTTCCACCGTATCTAGTAGACTTGTTTCCACATTATCAGGATTACCACCCCAACTTTTGATGTTGGAACTATCAAGTTTAAAGACCTTAAACCCCAAGTCTAGTTCTTTAGATATTATAGGGTGTTCTTCTTTTATTTTTTTGACTACTCTACGGATCCGTTCTTTGCCTATTTCTGCTATTGTTTTATATCCAGCTTTGAAAGCTTCACTTTTTTCATCTGTTTTTTCTGGAAATTGAACCTGTATAAATTTTAAATTCAACTCGGACTTAAAATTGAATTCAACAAGTGATTGAGCAGATGTGGATGAGCCTGCAAAGAAGTCTAATAAAATATCTCCCTTTTTAGGATTTGATATTCTAATAATTCGATTGATTAACTCAACTGGTTTTGGATAATCAAACACTTTGGATTTAAATAATTCTTTGATTGTTAAAGATGCTTTTTTGTTCCCTTGGATATCATTCCACAAACTTGGAATTTGTTTTGTTCTTCCTTCCAAATAGTATTTCACATAAGGTTTGAATACATTATCAGAATCCCTTTTCCAAAATATCAAATTACTGTCAGTCCATTTTTTGTAAGTTTCTCTTGAAGCACGCCAACAGCTTTCATACTCGTCGCCAGGTCCCTTTGGAAACACATCATTACCTTCAGGATCTGAGATGCTGTAATAAAGATTTGGTGCATCTTCTTTTCTATCGTTGCTTCCTGTTTTTCGAAATTGTAGAATACTATACTTCCCTTTTTCATCTTCATAAGTGAATCTTTTTATATCCTTTTTCGACATGGGAAGTCCTTTTAGTCCTATTGAATGATAGTTTTTCGAATAGATAAGAAGAAAATCAACACTACTTCCTATTTTGTTAGCATCTTGACCGGTAGTTGTTCCTTTCGAAACTGAAACTTGACCAATAAAATTACTCTCTCCAAATACTTCGTTTAAAGTTTTTTTAAGATTCTCTAATTCAGCATCGTCAATACTGACATAAATAATCCCATTATCTTTTAAAAGATTCCTTGCTAATCGTAATCTTGGATAAATCATATTTAACCAGTTTGAGTGGAAACGTCCGTCACTATCTGAGTTGGTAGAGAGTTTATTCCCTTCGGAATCCACTTGACTTGTAATTTCTTGGTAATTTTTAAGGTTATCCCTATAGTTGTCTTTATAGACAAAATCTTTTCCAGTGTTGTAAGGAGGATCGATATAAATCATCTTGATTTTTCCTGCATAACTCTTTTGGAGAAGTTTCAATACTTCGAGATTATCTCCTTCAATGTAGAGGTTTTTTGTAGTGTCCCAATTCAAACTTTCATCTTTGGCAGGGCGAAGGGTACCAGTAGAGGGTTTATGAGCTTCACGCCTTGCTTCGGTTTTTCCTGCCCAGGTAAAGCGATAGTATTCTTCTTCTTGTTCAATTTCTTCTCCGAGGATCTCTTGGAGAACTTTAAAATCGATTTTGTTTTCAGTGACAATTTCAGGGTATAGGGTTTTTAATTTTTGGATGTTTTCTTGA
Source organism: Flavobacteriaceae bacterium bin25 (assembly GCA_002238525.1). GTDB lineage: Bacteria > Bacteroidota > Bacteroidia > Flavobacteriales > Flavobacteriaceae > Bin25. Next base: position 19,798 of record MPMN01000026.1, on the reverse strand, counting down.
ATTAGGTCTTTGCTTTGACTTAATTCATTTTTCTGGGGGGGGGTAATTTGTTTATAGACATTGACTTAAAGTGTTTTATATCGGTTTAATTTCTTGTTTTCATATTTAGTGCTATTCGTATGTTTAATAGGCTTTCGTATTTTAAATGGAATACTTAATCAATCATTTAAAGTTCAATTTACTCAACTTACAATAAGTGTACTAATTGATTATGATATTGCCCAGTAGAATGAAAGATAAAATTAGTATCAATTTTTCTTGTTTTTGTAAATATAAACAAGTCAGAATATGCGTTTTCGGTTGGTATGTAAAATAATTATCAAATTGCATTTTCATCTTATCTGCAGTTGATTAACCAGCTAGATAGTTTTTATTTCGTCTATACCATACCTTTTTAAGGTTTGGACTGAGTTGGTCTTTTCTATATCTGAAAATCCATTGTCTTTGAATACAACTCTACAAATTTCAGGATTGCATTCCTTTTTCCATTGTCCAATCCCTTCAGCTACTTTTCTGGTGATATTGTCTGCCAAGCAAATAAACAACGAGCCTAATCCAATGTTGAATACCTTTTTTCCCTCAATATTTCTTCCTTCAATGGGCAAGGTTAGGTCCAGTCCTGATTTCAATAGGATTTCATACAGCACATCTTCTTCAGTGCGACCTGGTTTAATATTTTCCACCGTATCTAGTAAACTTGTTTCCACATTATCAGGATTACCATCCCAACTTTTGATATTGGAACTATCAAGTTTAAAGACCTTAAACCCCAAGTCTAGTTCTTTAGATATTATAGGGTGTTCTTCTTTTATTTTTTTGACTGCTCTTCGGATACGTTCTTTGCCTATCTCTGCAATGGTGGAATATCTTGATTTATAAGCTTCGTTATCCTTATCAGTTTTTTCTGGGAGTTGAACTTGAATAAACTTTAACTTTATGTTATCCTCTAAACAACAAGCAATCACGGAGTGAGCAGTAGATGAAGAACCGGCAAAAAAATCTAATACAATATCACCGTCTTTACAACATATAGCAATAAAGTGCTTAATTAAAGATATAGGTTTAGGATAACTAAACGGATATTCATTATCAAACACTTTTCTGAGATCATCATTTCCTGTTTCAGTCCTACCATAAAGAGGGTCTATAAGTAAACTTTTTGGTATAACACCAATCGGCCTGTAGTATTTTGTATAAACCTTTCCGCTTTTGAAAACTAATTTAGTAAATTCATTTTCAACTTTTTGTTTACTCCATCTCCAACGAGATTGCTTTCCTTTAATAATTCTTGGTAAATAGATGTTCCCTTCTTTGTCCCTTATTTCAAATACTCCAGATTGAGAAAATCCTATGGATGATTTATCAAGTGTAATTAAACCATAATCTCCATTTTCATCACTGAATGGATATAATTTATCATCTAACTCATATTTTTTGTCCAAATTCAATTTTAGTGACTTTCTATTCTTTGAAATCATTATAATGTATTCATGTTCAACAACGACATGATTAGAATTATTGCCTCCCCCCTGTTTTTTCTTCCAAATGAACAGACTTATATAATTATCCTCCCCGAAAATTTCATTTACTAATTTGGAAAGGTTAGCAACTTCATTATCATCAATACTTATACAAATCACCCCATCATCTTTCAATAGATTCCTTGCTAATCGTAATCGTGGATAAATCATATTTAACCAGTTTGAGTGGAAACGTCCGTCACTATCTGAGTTGGTAGAGAGCTTATTCCCTCCGGAATCAACTTGACCTGTAAATTCTTGGTAGTTTTTGAGATTATCTTTGTACCTGTCTTTATAGATAAAATCTTTTCCGGTGTTGTAAGGCGGATCAATATAAATCATCTTGATTTTTCCTGCATAACTCTTCTGGAGAAGTTTCAATACTTCCAGATTATCTCCTTCGATGTAGAGGTTTTTTGTATTGTTCCAATCTAAACTTTCTTCTTTGGCAGGGCGAAGGGTACCAGTAGAGGGTTTATGAGCTTCACGCTTTGCTTCGGTCTTTCCTGCCCAGGTAAAGCGATAGTATTCTTCTTCCTGTTCAATTTGTTTTCCGAGAATCTCTTGAAGATCTTTAAAATCGATTTTGTTTTCAGTAACAATTTCAGGGAATAGGGTTTTTAGCGTTTCAATGTTTTCTTGAATTAGGTCTTTGCTTTGACTTAATTCGTTTTTCTGGGGGGGGGTAATTTGTTTATAGACATTGACTTAAAGTGTTTTATATCGGTTTAATTTCTTGTTTTCAGTTTTGTGTTTTCATATTTAGTGCTATTCGTATGTTTAATTAGCTTTGGTTCTTTAAATGGAATACCTAATTTGATTATTTCATTTTCAATTTACTCAACTTACAATAAATATTCTGCTTGATTGCAATTATATCTAAGTAGAATGAAAGATAAAATTACTGTCAATTTTTTCTATTCTTGGAAATATCAATTAGATCTTATGGTATTAATCTTGTTGATACCCTATTATCGGATTATATAGTCCTTATTTCATCAATACCATAGCGCTTCAGTATTTGCACTGAATTGGTTTTTTCTACATCTGAAAATCCATTGTCTTTGAAAACCACTCTACAAACCTCAGGATTGCATTCATTTTTCCATTGTCCAATTCCTTCGGCTACTTTTCTGTTGATACTGTCTGACAAGCAAATAAACAAAGCTCCTAACCCAATATTGAACACCTTTTTCCCTACTAAACTTCTTTCTCTAATGGGTAAGGTTAGGTCCAGTCCAGATTTCAAGAGGATTTCATACAGCACATCTTCTTCCGTCCGCTCAGGTTTAATGTTTTCCACCGTATCTAGTAAACTTGTTTCCATATTATCAGGGTTGCCATCCCAACTTTTGATATTGGAACTATCAAGTTTGAAGACCTTAAACCCCAAGTCTATTCCTTTAGATTTTTCAGGGTGTTCTTCATTAATTTTTTTGACTACTCTACGGATACGTTCTTTGCCTATTTCTGCTATTGTTTTATATCCAGCTTTGAATGCTTCACTTTCTTCATCTATTGGTTCAGGAAGTTGAACTTGAATAAACCGATTGTTCAAACCATTCAATTTATTGTTTAGAACAGCGTGTGCTGATGTAGATGAACCAGAAAATATATCCATGATTAAAGAGTTCTCAGATGCTGTTATCTTAAAAATATCAATCAACAAATCTTTAGACTTGGGATAACTGAACTTATTTTTCCCCATGAGTTTTTCCAACACTCTTGAACCATGGTGGTTTGCATTATACTTTTTATGTTTCCATACTGTTGACACCATTTTCCCTTTTTCTATTCTATATTTCCTATATACCTCTATTTTACCATCCTTACTTATTTTGGCCACCAGCTCTTTGGTATCTAGATTGGGGGAGTCTTTGACCCATAGCCAAGTTCGTTCCTGTCCCGATGGTGTGATCGGAAATACTTGTTGATATTTAGGTTTTGGCGTTAGTGATATGTCTTGTTGTTCCAAATTGACATATAATGGATACCAAGCTTTGGGTTTGTTTATTCTTAGGGATGGATTTCCTCCACCAATTCTTATAAAAGGTTCAAGTTTATACTTGCCTTTTGAATCACACATATCAAAACTTTTCATATCATCTTCATGCAAAATAACTTTATTCAGATTTCCATAATCTTTATTCTTAGCATATACCAGCATAAATTCATTTGTGGGGGTAAAATACTTTCCATGCTGTCTTCCCATCGGGTTACTCAATACAGTGACCACTCCAGCTCTATTATTTTCTCCAAAAATTTCATCACAAATTTTGATGAGATTTTGTAATTCATTATGATCAATAGCAATAACGAAAAACCCATCATTCGTTAAAAGATTTTTGGACAGCTTTATTCTACTATACATCATGGACAACCACTCGCTGTGATATCTTCCATTACTTTCTGTATTAGTGAATAAAACGTCTTTGTTTTCATTGAACTGACCAGTTAATTTCAAATATGAACTTAAATTATCGGAAAAATCATTTTTATATAAAATATCATTCCCAGTGTTATATGGAGGGTCAGCATATATAACATTGATTTTTCTTGTATAACTCTTTTGGAGAAGTTTCAATACCTCCAGATTATCACCTTCGATGTAGAGGTTTTTTGTGGTTTTCCAATCTAAACTTTCTTTTTTGGCAGGGCGAAGGGTACCTGTAGAAGGTTTATGTGCTTCACGTCTTGCTTGAGATTTTCCTGCCCAAGTAAAGCGATAGTATTCTTCTTTTTGTTCAATTTCTTCTCCGAGAATCTCTTGGAGAACTTTAAAATCGATTTTGTTTTCAGTAACAATTTCAGGGAATAGGGTTTTTAGCGTTTCAATGTTTTCTTGAATTAGGTCTTTGCTTTGACTTAATTCATTTTTATGGGGGGGGGTAATTTGCTTATAGACATTGACTTAAAGTTTATTTATATCGGTTTAATTGCTTGTTTTCATGCTTAGGGTAAAGCGCATGTCAAAAGGGTTTCCCAATACAATGGAATCCTTAATCAAATCATTTCAATTTGCTTAACCTGCGATAAGTGTTCTATTTGATTACACATGATAAAATTAGCATGAATTTTTTCTGTTCTTGGATATATATACAACTGCGCATATGCATATGGTATTCAGTTTGTATTTTCATCATGTCTCTACTTGATTCTCAGATTAAATAGTCCTTATTTCATCAACACCATATCGCTTCAGTATTTGCACTGAATTGGTCTTCTCTACATCATTAAAACCATTGTCCCTGAAAACTACCCTGCAAATTTCAGGATTGCATTCCTTTTTCCATTGTCCAATCCCTTCAGCTACTTTTCTGGTGATAGAATCGATACTCTTTTTGGAGATGTCCGCCAAGCAAATGAACAAAGATCCCAATCCAATATTGAATACTTTACTTCTTTCGATATTTCTTTCCTCAATTGGTAAGGTTAAATCCAGTCCTGATTTCAATAGGATTTCATACAGCACATCTTCTTCAGTGCGGTCTGGTTTAATATTTTCTACCGTATCTAGTAGACTTGTTTCCACATTATCGGGGTTACCATCCCAACTTTTGATATTCGAACTATCAAGTTTAAAGACCTTAAACCCCAAGTCTAGTTCTTTAGATATTATAGGGTGTTCTTCTTTAATTTTTTTGACTACTCTACGGATACGTTCTTTGCCTATTTCTGTTATTCTTTTATATCCTGCTTTATATGCTTGGCTTTTTTCATTTGTTGGTTCTGGAAGTTGGACTTGAATAAACTTTCTTTTGCTGTTTTCTTCCAAGTTTAACTCAATTACTGAATGAGCTGTTGAGGAAGAACCTGAAAAAAAATCTAAAATTATTTCCTGATTATTTGATCCAATTTTAATTAAAGATTTCAATAATGAAATTGGTTTTGGGAAATCAAATGCTCTTTCTTGGAAAATATTTTTAATATCATCGCTACCTCTTTGATTTGTTCCAAATTCAATTCCCCAGAAATCATTAGGAATTTGACCGGTGGATTCATGTAAGTAAATTTTCCCTGAAGGTTGTTCTTCCCCACCGGATGCCCAATAGATTTCGTCATTCTTATCCAATTCATTAAATCTATGTTCATCAATCATCCACGGGCCATTTAATATATTACCCGACTTGGTTTTAACTTCGTAAAAATATCTTCCCCTTGTCTTGTCTAGCAGAATAGATCTTCTAAAATCCCCTATTTTATCTCTATATGTGTATTTACTTTTTGCTTTTTCAGTTAATGGAAGTTTGTATAAGTTGACCATTTCTTTATTTTTTGCAAAGCATACAATATATTCTTTCACCCGTGCAAAATTCCCAATATTCGGTTGATTGTCACTCCTCCTCCAAGCAATGGTTGAGATGAAATTTACTTCTCCGAAAACTTCATCACACAGTTTTTTTAAGTTCTCAATTTCATTGTCGTCAATGCTGATAAAAATTACTCCATCCTCTTTTAACAGATTCCTTGCTAATATCAATCTTGGATACATCATGTTTAACCATTTGGAATGATAGCGTCCGTCACTATCTGAGTTGGTAAAAAGCTTGTTTCCTTCGGAATCTATCTGGCCAGTAATTTGCCGGTAGTTCTTGAGATTATCTTTGTAGTCGTCTTTATAGACAAAATCTTTTCCGGTGTTGTAAGGAGGATCAATATAAATCATCTTGATTTTTCTTACGTAACTCTTTTGGAGGAGTTTCAACACTTCCAAATTATCTCCTTCGATATATAGGTTTTTTGTAGCGTTCCAATCCAAACTTTCTTCCTTGATAGGGCGAAGGGTACCAGTAGAGGGTTTATGAGCTTCACGCCTTGCTTTGGTCTTTCCCGTCCAAGTAAAGCGATAGTATTCTTCCTCTTGTTCAATTTCTTCTCCGAGAATCTCTTGGAGAACTTTAAAATCGATTTTGTTTTCGGTGATAATTTCAGGGAATAGGGATTTTAGCGTTTCAATGTTTTCTTGAATTAGGTCTTTGCTTTGACTTAATTCATTTTTCTGGGGGGGGGGTAATTCGTTTATAGACATTGACTTAAAGTGTTTTATATCGGTTTAACTGCTTGTTTTCGCCTTTATATTTCATGTTTAGTGCTGTTCGTATGTTTAATTGGCTTTTTGTTTTCTTAATGGAATCCATAATTCGATTATTTCAGTTTCAATTTACTCAACTTACAATAAATGTACTAATTGATTATAATAATGCCCAGTAGAATGAAAGATAAAATTAGTGTCAATTTTTTCTTGTTTTTGAAATAATAAACAAGTCAGAATATGGGTTTTGGGTATGTAAAATAATTATCAAATTGCATTTTTATCTTATCTGCAATTGATCAACCAGCTAGATAGTTTTTATTTCGTCTATGCCATATCTTTTTAACGTCTGCACTGAATTGGTCTTTTCTACATCTGAAAATCCATTGTCTTTGAAGACAACTCTACAAAATTCAGGATTGCATTCATCATTCCATTGTCCAATCCCTTCTGCTACTTTTCTGGTCATATTGTCTGCCAAGCAAATAAACAACGAGCCTAATCCAATGTTGAATACCTTTTTTTCTTCGATATTTCTTTCTTCAATGGGCAAGGTTAAATCCAGTCCTGATTTTAAGAGGATTTCATACAGCACATCTTCTTCAGTGCGGTCAGGTTTAATATTTTCCACCGTATCCAGTAGACTTGTTTCCACATTATCAGGATTACCGTCCCAACTTTTGATATTGGAACTATCAAGTTTGAAGACCTTAAACCCCAAGTCTAGTTCTTTAGATATTATAGGGTGTTCTTCTTTAATTTTTTTGACTACTCTTCGGATACGTTCTTTGCCTATTTCTGCTATAGTAGAATACCCTGATTTATAGGCTTGGCTACTTTTTTTCGTTTTTTCAGGGAGTTGAACTTGAATGAACTTTCTTTTGCTATTATCCTCCAAGTTTAACTCAAATAATGAATGAGCGGAAGTGCTAGAACCTGAGAAAAAGTCTAATACAATTCCATCAGCACATCCTATTTCTAAAAAATCCCTAATCAACTCAACTGACTTAGGATGTGGAAATTGATCGTCTCCCAGAATCTGTTTTAACGAATTTGTTCCACTGGAGGTGGAGTAACTTGGTTTATAAAAGAGGGTTTTGGGCTTTTCTGATGGCAGGGAATGTAAATCTTTCAACTCCGGTCTTTGTTTAGAGTGTATTCTATAGACTCCATTTTTGAGTTTTTTGACCACTAAATCGTCAATATCTTTTTTTGCCGATTTGATCCCTTTTCTCCATATACCTCCGCCTGAATTATTCTTATTTGAGGTTGGAAGAATAAATGCAAATCCCCTATGCTCGTAAACTTTCTTCAATTCTTCCACGTATGCATCATTGAATATCTTATTTTCTTTATCGTATATTTTTTTATGCTCGTCATCGGTTATAAAGGCTATTTGTTCAGTTTCTCTATTTACTAAGATTGGATAATACATATTGGGTCTCTCTTCTCTGGTGTCTGCTCCACCTCCTTTTTGTAGAGTCCCAGCATCCTTCCACCATCCTTTTTCATCCTCCTTCCACTTTTTTTTAATGCGATCTTGCTCACTTAACTCAATTTGATTGAATTTACATTTCAAAATGTCTTTTGCAAAAACAACCGCGTATTCATGACAAATTGCAAAATGATATTTGTCTGACCTACCACCTAGATTTGGAATTACTGGTAAAACTCCAATTTGATTGGCACTGCCAAATATTTTTTCACACAATAAAACCATATTGGCAATTTCTTTATCATCTATACTCATAAATATAACCCCAGCATCCGTTAATAGATTCCTTGCCAATCTCAATCTTGGATACATCATGCTTAACCAATTCGAGTGGAAGCGTCCATCACTATCTGAGTTGGTAGAAAGTTTATTACCTTCAGAATCTACTTGTCCTGTAACTTCTTGGTAATTTTTAAGGTTGTCCTTGTAGTTGTCTTTATAGACGAAATCTTTTCCGGTGTTGTAAGGAGGATCAATATAAATCATCTTGATTTTTCCTGCATAACTCTTCTGGAGAAGTTTCAACACTTCTAGGTTGTCTCCTTCAATATAGAGGTTTTGAGTAGTATCCCAATCCAAACTTTCTTCTTTGGCAGGGCGAAGGGTACCTGTAGAAGGTTTATGTGCTTCGCGTCTTGCTTGAGATTTTCCAGCCCAAGTAAAACGATAGTATTCTTCTTCCTGTTCAATTTCTTCTCCGAGAATCTCTTGGAGGACTTTGAAATCAATTTTGTTTTCGGTGACAATTTCAGGGAATAAGGTTTTTAGTTTTCGGATATTTTCTTGAATTAAGTCTTTGCTTTGGCTTAATTCATTTTTATGGGGGGGGGTAATTTGTTTATAGACATTGACTTAAAGTGTTTTATATCGGTTTAATTGCTTGTTTAGCGCTATTCGTATGTTTTGTTGGCTTTTGTTTTTAAATGGAATTCTTAATTCGATTATTTCAGCTTCAATTTACCCAACTTATAATAGATGTACTGCCTGATTACAATAATATCCATTAGGATGAAAAATAAAATTAGCATGAATTTTTTCTTGTTGTTGGAAATGTCAATAAGATCTTATGTTATTCAAGTTGTATTTTCATCTTATCTATAGATGCTTAACCGTTTATATAGTTTTTATTTCGCTTATGCCATACCTTTTTAAGGTTTGAACTGAGTTGGTCTTTTCTACATCTGAAAATCCATTGTCTTTGAAGACAACCTTACACACCTCAGGATTGCATTCCTTTTTCCATTGTCCAATTCCTTCCGCGACTTTTCTGGTTATATTTTCTGCCAAGCAAATAAACAACGAGCCTAATCCAATGTTGAATACCTTTTTCCCTTCGATATTTCTTTCTTCAATGGGTAAGGTTAAATCCAGTCCAGATTTCAACAAGATTTCATATAGTACATCCTCTTCAGTGCGGTCAGGTTTTATATTTTCTACTGTATCTAGTAGACTTGTTTCCACATTATCAGGGTTGCCATCCCAACTTTTGATATTGGAACTATTGAGTTTGAAAACTTTGAATCCTAAGTCCATATCTTTAGATTTTTCAGGGTGTTCTTCTTTAATTTCTTTGATTACTCTTCGGATACGTTCTTTGCCTATTTCTGCTATTGTTTTATATCCAGCTTTGAATGCTTCACTGTTTTGATCTATTGGTTCAGGGAGTTGAACTTGGATAAACTTTCTTGAACCATTATCTTCTGAGTTTAACTCAATTACTGAATGAGCTGTTGAAGAAGAACCAGAGAAAAAGTCTAGAAAAATTCCTTTATCCGACGTAATTTGACATATTTTCTTAATTAAACCTATCGGTTTTGGGTAATCAAACACAGTATGTCCAAATAATTCTCTTAATTGCTTCGTACCATTGGAAGTTTTCATTGCGCTTTCTGACCAAATTCCTTTTACCTTAGTAGTAGATTTCCTATTCTTTTCGAAGATTTTCCAATTACCATCTTTTTTCTGTATAGCCAAAACTTGACTTTGATCTAAATCACCATACACAATATTGTTTTTTGATCTAGATTTTCCCCAACGCCATACGCTTTCATCTCCACTACTATTGTATGGTTTGGTTTCAACAAAATGATCTTTATCTTTTTGTAGACTTACACTACAAAATCCATTAAGATCCATATTATTAGGATTAATGTAGAAGGGATAAAATAAAGTCGGCCTATTTCCTGAATGAAATTTAGGATTTGTGTTTCTCAATTCTCTTAATTCAAAACCTCCAAAAGAATCTCTGTGTTTAAATTTCACATCTTTTTTTACTTCTTTAAGTGAACATTTATTACTTCTTTGATATGAAATTATGTATTCATGCGTAATTGCTACTTGATTATAATCTCTTCCCCCTGGGTTTACCACTGGAATGATTTGTGTTATAAAATTATCTTCTCCAAAAATTTCATCACAAATATTTTTTAAATTCTTAACTTCGTTATCATCAATGCTTATAAATATTACTCCATCATCACTTAAAAGATTCCTTGCCAATCTCAATCTTGGATACATCATGTTTAACCAATTCGAGTGATGGCGTCCATCACTGTCTGTATTAGTTGATAATTTATTTCCTTCTGAATCCAATTGTCCGGTAATTTCTTGGTAGTTCTTAAGGTTATCCTTGTAGTTGTCTTTATAGACGAAATCTTTTCCGGTGTTGTAAGGAGGATCTATATAAATCATCTTGATTTTTCCTGCATAACCCTTTTGGAAAAGTTTCAACACTTCCAGATTATCTCCTTCGATGTAGAGGTTTTTTGTGGTGTTCCAATCCAAACTTTCTTCTTTTACAGGGCGAAGGGTACCTGTAGAGGGTTTAAGTGCTTCACGCCGTGATTGAGATTTTCCAGCCCAAGTAAAACGATAGTATTCTTCTTCCTGTTCAATTTCTTCTCCGAGAATCTCTTGAAGAACTTTAAAATCAATTTTGTTTTCGGTGACAATTTCAGGAAATAAGGTTTTTAGTTTTAGGATATTTTCTTGAATTAAGTCTTTGCTTTGACTTAATTCATTTTTCTGGGGGGGGGTAATTCGTTTATAGACATTGACTTAAAGTGTTTTAGATTGGTTTAATTTCTTGTTTTCGCCTATATATTTCTTGTTTAGTACTGTTCGTATGTTTAATTGGCTTTTTTTAAAATGGAGTTCCTAATTCGATTATTTCAGTTTCAATTTACCCAACTTACAATAAATGTACTACTTGATTATTATAATGCCTAGTAGAATGAAAAATAAAATTAGCATGAATTTTTTCTTACTGTAGGAAATATCAATAAGAACTTATGTTATTCTCATCTTATCTATAGTGGATTAACCGTCTATATAGTTTTTATTTCGTCTATGCCATACCTTTTTAAGGTTTGAGCTGAGTTGGTCTTTTCTACATCTGAAAATCCATTGTCTTTGAAGACAACTCTACAAATCTCAGGATTGCATTCATTTTTCCATTGTCCAATTCCTTCCGCTACTTTTCTGGTGATATTATCTGCCAAGCAAATAAACAAAGCTCCTAATCCAATGTTGAACACCTTTTTTTCTTCAATATTTCTTTCTTCAATGGGCAAGGTTAAATCTAGCCCAGATTTCAATAAGATTTCGTATAGTACATCTTCTTCAGTGCGATCTGGTTTAATATTTTCTACTGTATCTAGTAAACTTGTTTCCACATTATCAGGATTGCCATCCCAACTTTTGATATTGGAACTATCAAGTTTAAAGACCTTAAACCCCAAGTCTAGTTCTTTAGATATTATAGGGTGTTCTTCTTTAATTTTTTTGACTACTCTTCGGATTCGTTCTTTGCCTATTTCCGCAATAGTAGAATATCCTGATTTATATGCTTGGCTATTCTTGTCTGTTTTTTCTGGGAGTTGAACTTGAATAAACTTTCTTTTGCCATTATCCCTCGAATTTAATTCAAGTATTGAATGAGCAGAAGTTCCAGACCCTGAGAAGAAATCTAAAATAATTGGCATTTCATCACATCTAGAGGTAATTAAACCAACTAAACTTACAATTAAATCAACAGGTTTAGGGTTAGGGAAAATCTTGTTTCCTATCATTGTGTTCAAAAGACTTGTACCGCTACTACTACTTGCTTCCATAATGGATCTGGGAGGCGAACTTTTTACATACTTAACATAAATCTTGTCGTTCTCAAATTCTAAATGTTGCTTATTCGGATCGATATATTTCTTTTGCCTAAGTAAATATGCCCCATTTTTTAATTTTCGGATGTAAACCAATTCCTTTGAACTGTTAAATTTCTCCAAACTCCATGTCCAACGTCCCAACAAATTTCCCTTTCTAGGAGGTCTAATTGGCACATAGCCTTTATTAATTAGTTCTATATTATCCTCATATACTTCTGATATTTCATTACTAAATTTTGCTAAATCCAAATTATAATCCCGTAGAGCCACAAAGCTTGATAGTTTTTCATTGAAATAGATCGTATGCCCTAAATTAGGCCTATCATTTAAGGTAGAACCTTGCCCTCCTATTGTAAAACCAGAACTTAAATGATAACATCCAAACTTGTCTGTAAATACTTCGATTTTAATGTCTTTCTGTACACTGATATTAACCCCTTTCCTTTGATATACTAAAATATATTCGTGGTTTTTTTGAATGCCTTGAACATCATTTTGTGCATTTTTTTTGTTCCAAACTATTTCATTATATCTATTGTTTTCACCAAAAATCTCATCACAAATGTTTTTCAAATTCTTTACTTCGCTGTTGTCTATAGAAATGAATATTACACCATCATCACTTAATAGATTCCTTGCTAAAATCAACCTTGGATACATCATACTTAACCAATTCGAGTGGAAACGCCCATCACTATCTGAGTTTGTAGAAAGTTTATTCCCTTCAGAATCTAACTGCCCGGTAACTTCTTGGTAGTTTTTGAGATTATCTTTGTAGTTGTCTTTATAGACGAAATCTTTTCCAGTATTGTAAGGAGGATCGATATAAATCATCTTGATTTTTCCTGCATAACTCTTCTGGAGAAGTTTCAATACTTCCAGGTTGTCTCCTTCGATATAGAGGTTTTGAGTAGTATCCCAATCCAAACTTTCTTCTCTGGCAGGACGTAAGGTACCTGTAGAAGGTTTATGTGCTTCACGTCTTGCTTGAGATTTTCCCGCCCAAATAAAACGATAATATTCTTCTTCTTGTTCAATTTCTTCTCCGAGAATCCCTTGAAGAACTTTAAAATCGATTTTGTTTTCAGTGACAATTTCAGGGAATAAGGTTTTTAGCGTTTCAATGTTTTCTTGAATTAAGTCTTTACTTTGACTTAACTCATTTTTAAGGGGGGGGGGTAATAACTTACTCATATTCAATGACTTAAAGTATTTTTTATATGTTCAATTAGTTGCTTTAGCTTTTGTATTTCCATATTTAAGTCAACACGTGTCTTCAATTGGGTTTCCTTTTTCAGCTGACTCCTTAACCCGGCTATTTTAGTCTCAATTTGTTCAGCCTGCAACAAAAGCTTCAGATCTTCGGCAGATTGTTTTGCCCTCTCTAGATTATAAATCCCCGTAAGTTTAGATGACTTAAATTGTACAATGGCATCTGCAATTCCTTGATGCAAGGTTCTGAGGTCAGTTTTGTTCAATCGAGCAAACGAAATTGAACTTAAGAAAGTCTTTTCCAGCTTTCGCCTAGTTTCTTTGTTTATCCTTGTCGTTGTGTAGTGGTTTTCAATAGACTGTTTATTACTGTCAATTGAGCTGTTCCGTTTATCTGATGTGTTAAGGATGAAATTGTTCTCGTCTTCAATAACAAGTAAAATAGGATAAGGAATATACTTTTGAAATAGGTCAATTATAGTCTTGACAATCTTTTCTATTTCAAGAGAAACAGTACAAGTAATCAGTTGTAACTCTTCAAATAAGTAATGAGGGTCTTCATATCTTGGGATGTTCGAATTAGCTGGTTTTAAACTAGCAACCCATTTCATTCTCGCCACATGATTATTGAGTACTTTCTTCTCAGCAGCAGTTAGATCAAAGTTTTTGGTGAAGAATTTTTTAGTAATTCGCTTATGTAACAAGCAACGTTCAGGGAATTGAAATATATCGTTGTAATTCACTTCTATCACTCAATGATTAAATAATTGACCAATTCAATATTTTCCCGAGTGGTCAATTCTTCCCCACTAAATAGGGTTCCTCCCGGAGTCGCAAGTGAATCCAATCCAATCTCTTCTTGAACACCACTAACTTCTTGTAAGATTTCTTCAAGTAAATTTCGGTAAGTATCCATTTTTTTGAATCGAGCAGTTTTTTTTGCCAATTGAGCAATCAATGGAATATTTACCTCCTTCTCATGTACACACAACTTGCGCAGATAATCTAAGGTTAATTTAGGCTGTGAAATTTTGCTGTTTTGTCCGCCACATAAACTTTTATAAACCAAAAAATAGGGGTGTAAGATGTTGCTCATGTTCAATTGTGTACCTTCTACCTCTGAAGTGTCCTTAAAACAAAAAATAACGCCCTTTGGGATTTCATCAGTATTCGACTTGACAACCCCAAAGGCTGCTGATGGCAATCGATCAACGGAGTCTAACTCCTCATCAGTTGTCTTATCTAAATCTATCTTAAAGTCGTTTAAGGTCAAATCAGTTATGGAAATATTACCTTGTATATCTTCAAGATCAATTACCTGATTCTGTAGTTGCTTCAATTGATTTTTTCGGTACTCCAAATCCCTCATATTTGATGGGTCTACTGAAATAACATTGTCCTCCCCAGTTGCTGAAACATCCAACATGACCATCCTGCCTTTTACCCTACCAACTAAATCAATAAAACTATCAAGTTCCATATTAGGGAAGAAATTGACTAACTGGATGTTTTCGTTGGTTGAGCCAATACGATCAATCCGCCCAAAACGCTGAATAATTCTTACAGGGTTCCAATGTATATCGTAGTTGATGAGGTAATCACAGTCCTGAAGGTTTTGCCCCTCTGAAATACAATCGGTACATATCATTACATCAATTTCTTTGGTCTGATAAGGAAAAATTTTATTCCGCATCTTAGAACGAGGGGAAAAATTGATCAACAGAGAAGAAAGATCTGTTTTACACTTTGGTAGGTTAGTTTTGTTGGTTCCACTCCCTGTAATTAAACATGAATATACTCCGTGATCTTCAAGCAACCAATCGGTTAGATTGTTGTAAAGATAACTAGCAGTATCTACAAATGCCGTAAAAACAATGATCTTTTTGTTACCAGGGTTTATTGGAGTTCCAAACTTCTGTTCAATTAGGGATTTGAGTTTCTTAAGTTTCCCATCTCGTTCAAAATCTATTACCTCAATCTCTTTTTTCAGGTTCTGCATTATTTTGAGATCGTACTCTAAGTTCTGTTTCCACTTAATTAAATCAATGTCTTGTATAAGCACTTTTGTTTTTCCTCCAACCAATAAATCTTCTAATTCTGTATCATCAATATCAACATCTGAGATATTAATATTAAAATCCACCTCACCCACGGTGTGATTGTTTATTTGTTTAATATTCGATAAAACATTGTATGTGAGATTATTAATAGTCAATCGAAAAGAATCAATAGAACTTTCTAGTCGTTTTAAAAGATTGACTCGCATTAATTTAATCAGGCTTTGCTCTATTTCCGTTCGACGAAATACAGATCCTGTAGCGGTTTTGATATCATATTTCCTTTTGTACGCTTCCTTTTTGTCTGAACGAACATATGCCAAAGGCGTGTATGAAGCTAAAGTGAGTTTGCTTATCTCATCATACAATTCCCTAATGTTTAAAAACTCATTATCTATATCAATATCAGGTGAGACAGTAATTGGAGGTAAACGGTTAGGAAACTTCCCGATGTTTGAGGTGTCATAGTATTTTTCTATGTGCTTTCTCGATCGTGCAATAGTCATCATATCTAAAAGCTTAAAATATGAGCCCCCTAAATCTTCCAATAGATCATTTACATCAATCTCGTCAGGATTTACTTGATTAAACCATTTATTAAATTTACCTTGAGCATTTCGAAGGACTTGAGAAATACTATTGATACCAGAATCTTTAAACGCATCATCTTTCCCCTCAGTTATGAATAGTATTTGGTTTTTCAGATCATTCATTTTATTGTTTACCGGTGTGGCAGAAAGCATTAAAACCTTAGTCTTGATATTAGCACGGATAACATCATTCATCAATCTATTATATCGAGTAACTTTTCCTTTTCGATAAGGATTGTTTCTAAAATTGTGTGATTCATCAATAACCACCAGATCATAATTTCCCCAATTGATCGTCAAGAGGTTGATATCTCCAGATTTGCCACTAGTTCTTGATAAATCTGTATGATTCAATATGTCATAGTTTAATCTATCCTCAAACAGAATATTTCGCTTGTCATTCAATTGATAAATCGTCCAGTTTTCTCTTAATTTTTTGGGCGCAAGAACAAGAATCCGATCATTTCGTAATTGATAGTATTTCATTACAGCCAATGCCTCAAATGTTTTCCCTAAACCAACAGAATCAGCAATAATACACCCGCCATAGGTTTCAATTTTGTCAATAGCACCAACTACGGCATCCTTCTGAAAGTTGTACAATAAATTCCAAACCTTAGAATCCTTAAGTCCAATCTGGTTTAATTTTGAATCAACTCTTTCGTCAATATTAGATAAGTTAAAAATCTCTTTCAAAATGGACCTGTAGATAACAGATGGAGGGACATCTTGATTTAATGAATTTAGTATTTCGATTATACCCTGTGTAGAATCTTTTGGGGAAATATTCCATTGGTATTTGAATAGGGACAAATAATCTTGATTCTCATCATGGATTTCATTGATAAAAACCGGTAATGAAGGTGGAACATCTCCCAGACATATAGAATCCAGATTTAATGGAGTTAGGGAATAAAAGGTAGATTCATCTTCATTTTGGATAATTAATATATTCTGGTTTCCAACTGAACCAAATCGAATTTTAACATTCCTCTTAATGGTTTTAATCACTTCTTCAACCTTATATCTCCTATCAAGGTTTAAATTGAGAGAACATTCCTCTCGGCTATTGATTAAGAGTATGGGGTTTGAGTGTTTAGTCCAGTTTAAAAGAAATTGAGTCGACTTTGCCCGTTTTAGAATGCTACTTAATGAAAAAAGGGCAAACGAAGAAAAGTAGTCCCCAGAAAAATAAATTGCCGTTTCAGAAGAAACGGTACTATCCAAAACTTCTTTAAGGAGTATATTCTTATTGTCTATGATTCTCAATTCCAAAGTCGTTTAACTATATTTGGGGGGATTAATTAAGCACATCTGCCATATTGTGATGTTTTTTAAGTAGCATGGTTATTTGTGTAAACCTAAAAACTTACTTTAACTAATGTAATGGCAAACTGATCTGCTAAAGATTTTTGGACATATCCTTCTATAATGCTATTTTTATTGAATTACACTTCAAACAAAGAAAAGAAAAACTTTTAACTTAAAGAAAACAGGAGTTGCTTCAATTTGTCAAATGATATAATAATGGTATTGGAATTTGCAAAAAACTACAATAGAATTGTATTCTTGTTAATGATAGATGACTCATGCCAAATTGGTAAGACAAATCTAAATTTGTAGGTATAGACAGCAGATAAAACCTAACAAGGAAGTAGCATTTGGATTTTAAAAAATAGTTCTAAAAGCAACCATTATATTAGAAGTTAAATATTCTCAAAAGTTGTTATTATTTGTTAGAAAATGTGGATAAAAGAAGTAAATCAGTCAGATAGATAGAACCTCAGCCCAACTATTATCTTTTTTGGTATTGGTGATACATCAAAAATATATGGCAGTATTATAATTTCGTTGTTATACTTAAATGATGGAGGTAGTCTATATTAGGATAAAGTAAATTTGAACTCCAAAAATGGATCGTACTTTTGGGCTATTCTGATGATAACTAAGTCCCGATTTTTCTTGGTTTTGGTATTTCTTGGGGTATTTTTATCCCTCAATAGCTGCCAGTATTTTAAGAGTTTCGATCATTCAGTAGTTAATGATCCAGAGTTGTTTCATTCTTCAATGAAGACTCTAACCGACACCATCGTCTATGATATTTTTTCGCCCCCCGTTGCCTCAAGAGTATACCTCTATCCGACTATTGCCGCTTACGAAATTATCGCCCATTTTTATCCAGAAAGCTACTATAGCCTAGTCGGACAGATCAATGAATTAGAAACTATACCCTTGCCCCAAAGTGATCAAGTCAATCCAAATCTTGCAGCACTATACGCTTTTAACCATGTGGGGAAAAGTTTGATATTTTCTGAAGATCGCTACGAAAACCAGCTAAATCAAGTTAAAAAAGCAATCAAGAAACTACGCGTACCTTCCAGAATTATTAAAGCATCCAGAGAATATGCCCAAGATGTTGCCAATCACATAATAGATTGGGCCGATGATGATTTGTATAATCAAACCAGGACATGGCCAAAATATACCATTTTGGAACCTGACCAGTATTGGAAACCTACACCTCCTGACTATATGGATGGGATTGAACCTCATTGGAAAGATATCCGAACTATGGTTATTGATTCGGCAAAACAGTTTGACCCCAAACCCCCTATTGAGTTCGATTTAGCTGAAGGATCTCCCTTTCAACAACAATTATGGGAGGTCTACCAAGTGAGCAAAGAACTAGATCAAGAACAAGTTGAAATCGCTAAATTCTGGGATTGTAATCCCTATGTAACCCACCATCGAGGACATGCCATGTTTGCAACAAAAAAGATTACACCCGGAGGTCATTGGATTGGTATTACCGCCATAGCTACCCGTCAGTCCAATAGTAGTTTTGAAGATACCATCAATGCCTATGCTAATGTGGCCATCGTTTTATTTGATGCATTTATCAGCTGTTGGGAAGAAAAATGGGATACATTGGTGGTGCGCCCCGAAACTCTGATTAATGCACACTACGATGTGCAATGGACGCCCCTTTTACAAACTCCACCTTTCCCTGAATATACTTCTGGACATTCCGTTATTTCTTCTGCCGCTGCAGTGAAACTAACTGACTTGTACGGAGATAATTTTTCTTATCTTGATACCGTTGAAGTAGAATATGGCCTCCCAGCTAGAAAATTTAATTCATTCTTGGAGGCATCCCAAGAAGCAGCCATATCTAGACTCTATGGAGGGATTCACTATATGATGGCAATCGAAGAAGGCGTGACACAAGGCTTGGAGATAGGAAATTTCGTGGTTGATAGACTCCAAACTAAAAAAGTACCCCTTTACGCTCAAGTCAAAAAACCTTAGGGCTTTAACCCGAATAATTCATACTAAAGGCTTATAATTGGATTTATTTTATTATCTTACAGCCGTTTATATGCATTTAGACGCATTTTTTAATCCATAAAAATTATTGATTTATGAACTCTATATTTTATCAAGGGAATCAGGTGATTTCTGGTGATTTTAAAGGAGAAAGAACCACTTCGGATGGATCGGTTATCCTTCTTGAAAAGATCGAAAGAAAGACTAGATGCATCCTTCGTTATTGTAATAGGCTTTTTGATAGACGTAAGCAGTGTTTGGTGAAGTATTCCATGTACACATTGTTGAAATATCGGGTTTATACTGTTTTGTTGGGCTATGAGGATTGTAATGATGTTGAGCATTTGAAAGATGATCCTGCACTTGGACAGATATTTGGAGGTAGATTACCTTCACAACCTACTC
>MPMN01000025.1 GCA_002238525.1 Flavobacteriaceae bacterium bin25 | reverse complement strand
CTCTCCAGCGTTTCTTACTAATCTCTTTATTCCTCTTTTTCTGTTCCTTTGTCAAGGGCTTGTGTCTATATCCTTTTTCCATAATCAATGACTTACTGCCCATTTCTTCCAGCAATTGATCATTTTTATTGGACTTATAACCTTTGTCCCCCATCACCTCTGTACGCTCATCTTCAGGAACCTTCTCCATGAGATCTCCTAACCCCTGACTATCATGCTCATTGGCAGGAGTGGTATGAACACCAAGTATCAAGCCATCATCGTTAGTCGCTATATGCCTCTTGTAGCCAAAGTAGGTCTTCTTACGCTTTTTTAACCACCGAGCTTCATGATCCGCATTGGGACTTTCTTCTTCTTTCTTCTGGTGATATTTCTCTTCTTCCATTACTTCCGTATCCGAACGGGTATCTTCTTTTCTATCCTCAGCCATTTGATGATCCAACTTCCCCTTCGGAGAAAAAGGACTCAAGGTAAGCGATGCATCAACGATGGCTGTGCCTTTGACCATCAACCCCTTTTCCGCTAATTGTTTGTTGACCATCAACATGATGGGTTGATACAACTTCTTTCTAGTCAATTCTGAACGAAATCGGGATAAGGTGCTATGGTCAGGAACACTGTCCATTAATTCTAAGCCACAAAAACGACAAAAACTGATACAATCCATAGTCAAGTCTTCGGTTTTAACATCTGAAAGACCATACCGAAATCAACTGCATTTTAAATAGGATCATCGGATGATAGGCTTTTTGACCTCTTTGCTTTTTACCGGGCTTATAATGAGGTGACTAGATACTCTTCGATTGGTTTCCAGTCAATGATGGTATTGATTTGTTTGAAAAATTGGCTCGTTGAAGAGGCACTCCTAGTTTGGTGTGGTTCGAAAAAACTCATTTGTTTGGAATTATAAGATTTGAAACGCATAGCGAAGGCCAAGATACAACAATAAGTTGAATTATACAAGTAGTTTAAGTCAATGTCAAATAATTTTTTAAACTCAATTAATTCACATATTCTAATGCTATTACTAAAATTTAGTGCAAAGGTCTCAATATATAACTTCAATTAATACTTCTATTCTAATGCTATTTATAAAAATTAAGAGCAAATGTCTCTGGTATTATTGAATTTTTGTTGAGGATAACTATTAACTATTAATTATTAATTATGAGAAAGTTTATTTTACCTTTCATCATGTCTCTTTTAGCTGTTTCCTTTATAGGTTCAACCGATAGCTGTACTTATGGTTTTGCAGATTCAACTTTGGAAATGTTTGTAGAATTAAATGCAACAACATGCACGGTTACGCTTAGTATAGATAAGAAACTAGATGACGGAAGTGGATCTGGTGCAACTGATACCGCTACGTCAACTGAAAAAAACTGTCGAAAGGCTACAAGAATAGCAAAAAGGAAACTTAGGAAAATGAAATGAATGCATGAAGTTGTATAGATTTTAGTGTATTATTAAGTACAACTCATATGTAGAAAGAAAGTGTTTCGATTTCTGTTGACTTATGATTTTGCTGCCCGTTAGTCCGATTTCTTGAGTTTATCTTGGTTAGATGTATATATCTATATTTGTGCATATTAAATTTATAGCATAGTGGTTTATAGACCATAAAAATTTATAATAGGTGTATTTTAATCCGACTTTTGTTTTTCTTTTTTGGTTTCTTTTATGCAGAGGATTGTATGGACAGATTGCAGAGATGCAGTTGACCTATGAAGTAGAATTATTTGGTAGTTCCAGGATAGGTAATCTGTATGTTTTTGATACCCATAGCACCTATTTTCATGAAAGAGAGCAAAGAGACACAGTTACTTTGATTGAGACGAAAATCAGTGAAAATCATTATCACATCAAGATGATTCCACCCGCATCAAAACGGAAGTATCCCAATTTATTTGTTCAGACTGATCTAAAAAGTAATATGGTTTCAGCAACAATTTTAAGTGAAAGAAGAAAAGCGAAACAATATTTTCTCAAAGAGAATTTTTATCCTTTAGAAGGTTGGACATTTCATTCAGATGTTAAAGTAATTGGAGGTTATTCTTGTAACAAGGCAACCACAAATTTTGGTGGTCGCGAATATGAGGTTTGGTATACGATGGATATACCGATAAATGTAGGACCTTGGAAGCTTCATGGGCTGCCTGGAGCAATGGTATCGGTAATTGATAAGGATAAAAGAGTTTCTTTCCAACTTCAAAGTATTCGATACCGGGAAAAGGCACCGGAAGTTGCAAAGCTGATAAATATTAAAAGAGAAAAATTTATTCCTTGTGAGCGAAGAATGCAATTTCAAAAAGATTGGCACGAACGGAATATTAACAGACTTTTGTCGGTATTTGATCGAGATTCATATGAGGACGTAACTCTTGTAGATAGTAGATTCGAATTCATTCAAACTTCTTGCAACTGAAAAAAGTCATTATCAACTTCAGTTGGGTTGCGGTTTTTATATTGCCATCAGCAATTTATTGCCAGATTAGTGTTTCTGGATCGGTTTTAGATTCAATAACACAGCCAATAAATTACGCAAGAATCGTTATCTCAGACAATGATAGCCAGAGCATCATAACATACACATTTTCTGATGAACAAGGGCGATATAATATTGAGGTCCCTTACCTAAAAAATCTAAAAATTGAATTCTCAGCTACATATTATCATAGCAAATCCATAAACATAGATACTACCACAGACGTAAGGAATTACACTTATGATGTAATCCTTCAGCACAAGCCTGAAGTATTGAAAGAAGTTAATCTAGATATCAAGAACAGCAACATCATAGTCAAAAAAAATGACACCATTATCGTAGACCTTGATGCATTTAAATTGGGAGATGAACAAGTGGTTGAAGATTTAATAAGAAATGTCCCCGGAGTCGAAGTTGATGGTAAAGGAATAGTTACTTTTCAAAAAAAACCCATTGAAAAACTTATGGTCGAAGGAGATGATTTATTTGGCAAAGGATACACCATTTTAAGTAAAAATATGCCGTCATATCCCCTGAAAGAATTAGAAATCTATAAAAATTATTCTGAAAATAGACTCCTAAAAGGAATAGAGCAATCCGATAAGGTAGCTATGAATTTGATATTGGATGAGGAATATAAAAATGTATGGTTTGGAAATATCTATTCTAGTACTGATTTTGGGGTTAACAATAGATACTCTTTCGGAGGAGTAATGTCTGTTTTTGCCAAAAAAAATAAGCACTTTTTTCTCGGAAATCTCAATAATCTTGGAAACAATGCCGTTGGATCTGTAGATGGGTTGATAGATGACCCTGACAATACTATTTTCCCTATTGTCCAATTAGATATCAGAGATGTACAAATAGGGAGAGACAATATCGAATTGAACAACCAAGAAACTATCAGCTTAAGTTCCATTTATAACTTATCAGAAAAAATAAAAGTCAGCCCCATTGTCTATACCCAGTGGGATGAGGTAGACTTTTATCAAAATACAACCACAAATTACAATTTACCCAAATCAAACATATCGTTTATTAATGCTGAAAACTACTTTCATAGAAAAAAAATCAATATAGGATTTGGACAACTTAAGCTAGAATATGATATCAATGAAAATCAAAGATTCACAGCCATTTCAAAATACTCACAAAACCAAAACCATACCAATACCGATTTAGTTTTCAATGAAGATCAAAGAAAAGAGAATTTAAAAAATGATGACCTTCAATTCCAAATTGAGGTTGATTACACTAATAAAATCAACAAGCAAAAGGTTGTTGATATAAATTCTTCATTTATCTTTCATCAATTACCGCAACAGTACAGCATAAATGGATTTTATTTTAGCGATTTATTCAAAACTGAAAACACAAATTATCATACTAGTCAAATCAGTAATAGTGAAATGATTTACGGAAGTTGGAATGTGGACTATATGAATAGGAAGTCCAATGGACATCTTATAGAATTTAGTTTAGGATTAGATTATAGGCATGATGATCTAAATTCAAACATCGTTTTAAGTTCAGTCAATAAGAAAGCAAATGATTTGTCGCTAGATGATAACAATATAAAATATTCCTTACTAGATTTATACATTACCAGCAAATATGAATATGTCATTGACAAAAAACTTTCTCTAATCGGTTTAATTGGACTATACAATTCGATTAACCAACAAAATTCAATCGGTCAGTTAAATAAATCTCAAAATAGTACATACCTTGAGACAGGTTTCAACTTCAAATGGAATATTAACCATGATAATCAACTGGACTTTGTCTATTTATATTATCTAAGTAATCCAGAAGTTTTGGATGTGTTTGAAAATTACTACATTACATCATATAACAGTTTATCCAAAGGTTCTGGAACATTAAATAAATTACGGAGTAGTTATTTAACTTTTACCCATAAATTAGAAGAATGGGGATCCAACTTAGTATCAGTAAACACTTTAAGATATATTAGAAATCACGATTATTTCTCTACCAAAAGCAGCATTTTCAAAGACTATAATTCTTTTGAGACGATTTTACTCTCGAATCAAGATATACTCAACATTTCTACAAACACGGATTATTATCTCACCAAACTAAGACTAAATTTAAAATTAAAATTGGGTTATGAATTCACAGGTTATCAACGAAGTCTATTTAACGATGACCTTCAAAAAGTAAATATCGTTTCATTCATTTATGGATTTGAAATTCATAGAGTCTTTTCCCAATTACATAACTTACATTTTGGAACCCAATGGGTTGACACAACTTATAAGACTGATACCAATTATGCACAGTCCATTAATAAATCTTTTATAGATTTTGGTTTTGTACCCAACAAAAAATTCATAGTAAATCTAAAATCGGATTTTATTTTTATTGAAAACCAAAAAACGCTTAATTATTTATTCAACTTGAACACCAAGTTATTTTTAAAAGGAGATAAAAAAACCAGCTTGAACCTTTCAATTCGAAATCTTTTCAACCTCAAGGATTTCAAAAATTTTATAGTCAATGATTTAGGAAGTACTATTATCTCCAGCCGGATGCTTCCTAGAACCATACTTCTGGGGTTTAATCATCGTATATAGCAATTTCAAGGGCTACGAGACCGTACTAAATTGGATGTGTACCAACCAGCAATCCTGACCATTTTAAGCTGACTTTAAACTAGAATTCTTTCAACTTTCTTGTCCTCTATAGAATTCGCAATGTTGTATTGGTGGACTGAAGATAATTTTACAAGAAAAATTAAAATCACCCAGAGAGGAAGCATCACCTTAATTATTCAATACTTAGGAATTCAATGATCCAAGCACAGAGTTTCTGTCATAGATTGAGGAGTGCTGTTTTTTCTGATTAATATACAAATTAGGTTTAATTTGGCTACATGGACAAATCGCTAATTGGTTTTGTTGAGTCAGGCAGAGTACCTAAAGTAGTTAGCCATTATCTTCAAGATGATAAGCTAAAGTCAATCTACGGACTATACCCAAATGCCGAGGAACTTGATGTCCACTCTGTAAATGTTTTGGAGTCATTTTCCAAAGAAAATCGATTGATCTTAGCCAAACAACTTAAGAAGCAGTATTCTGGTCTATCAATTGGATACCATACCCAAAAACAGCTGGAAGAGTTAGAAAAGGATAACACAGTTTGTATAACAACAGGACACCAATTATCATTAATGTTGGGACCAGTTTATGTTATTTATAAAATTATATCAACAATAAAACTGACTTCAATATTAAATGAACATTCCAATAGCATCCACTATGTTCCAATATTTTGGATGGCAACTGAAGACCATGATTTTGAAGAAATTAGTTTTTTTGAATTTGAAGGAATCAGATTCAAGTGGGAAAGACCTAGCAAAGGTTTTGTAGGTGAAATGGATTTAAGTGGTTTGGACTATGTACTCAACTTGTATAAAAATAGACTAGGCAAAAACCAAAATGCTCAGTATATCAAAAAATTGGTTGAAATCTCATACCGCCAAAACACCAATATAGCAGATGCAACCAGAGCAATTGTTCATGAATTGTTTGCTCAGTATGGCTTATTGATTCTAGATCCTAATTCTAAAACACTTAAAGAACAATTTATCGCCTACTTTAAAGATGAATTAATCAACAATGCATGTCACCAAGGCGTTAAAAAGACCATCAGAAGATTGAAATTGGCTTCTGAATCAAATTTCAAACCTCAAGTCAATCCAAGAGAAATCAATTTGTTTTATAAGAATAATCAAGGGCGCTTCCGAATAGTAAATCAGAATGGACATTTTCAGTTGGTAGGTAACCCCAGAAGATGGTCGGAAAACGAATTGATTGAGGAATTAGAAAAATCCCCCCATAATTTTTCACCAAATGTATTGACAAGAGGACTTTATCAACAAGTAATTTTACCCAATGTAGCATACATAGGAGGGTCAGCAGAATTGGCCTATTGGCTTGAGTTGATAGACTATTTTGAAGACCAGAGAGTTGTATATCCAAAACTGATTATGCGAAATTCCGCTGTACTAGTTTCCCACAAACAGTCTATGCAGTTGAAAAAACTATCACTTAGTGATCATGATCTATTTATGGATCAAAATGCCTTGATCAACAAGCATATCCGTTCAATTTCCAATATTGATTTGAGCCTTGATAAATTCAAAATTCTGCTCAGAGACCAATTTAGATATCTGAAGAAATTAACAAAAAAAACCGATGGTAGCTTTCTAGGTGCCGTTGCAGCACAAGAAAAAAAACAATTTAACGGCATTGACAAACTAGAAAAAAGATTACTCAAAGCCCAAAAACGTAAACTTCAAACTGAAATAGAACGACTCTCAAGAGTACACGAAGAATTGTTTCCAGGTCAAACACTACAAGAACGAAAGGTTAATTTTTCGCATTTCTATAAACTCTATGGTAATGAATTATTTGAAAGACTGTTCCAGGAGTTTGATCCACTAGGGAAACATTGGAATATGATAAGATTTCCAAATTCCTATTCAAATAAGAAATAGGCAATGTATAAATATTATTTTTGAACATGCATCAAAAGGTATTGATTTTTGATTTCGGATCCCAGTATACTCAGTTGATTGCAAGGAGAGTACGAGAATTAAATATTTACTGTGAGATACATCCGTTCAATCATATTCCGGACTCTTTTGGAGATTATCAGGCTGTCATCTTATCAGGGTCTCCATATTCAGTACATCAAAGTGGATCTCCTCAGATTGATTTGTCTTTTGATAACCATAGCATTCCTACCCTTGGAATTTGTTATGGAGCTCAGTATATAGTCCATACAAAAGGGGGGCTCGTAGTGGCCTCAAATCATCGAGAATATGGTAAGTCTATACTCAACATTGCAAGATCTGACGATCTTTTTTTTAAAAATATACCTTCTTCATCACAAGTATGGATGTCCCACGGCGATACGATTGTAGGGCTTCCAATAAACGCTCAAAAGATAGCTTCAACAGATGATATCTCTATTGCAGCATACAGATTAGGAAATCAGATAGGAATTCAATTTCATCCTGAGGTATACCATACGACTTTTGGAAAACAAATTCTCCACAATTTTTTAATAGAAATAGCAGGTGTGAAACCTACCTGGACACCAGCTTCTTTTATAGATATGGCTGTTGAAGATATTCAGACAAAAATTGGAGATGATAAAGTCGTATTGGGGTTATCAGGAGGTGTGGATTCAGCAGTAGTAGCCTTTTTATTACATAAGGCAATCGGAAAACAACTATACTGTACTTTTGTGGACAATGGTCTTTTAAGAAAAAACGAATTTCATGAAGTATTAGACCAGTTTCGTGGATTAGGACTTCAGATAAAGGGAGTCAATGCTTCATCTAAATTTTTCAAAAGACTCAGAGGAATTACTGACCCAGAAGAAAAAAGAAAGGTCATCGGCAATACTTTTATTGATGTATTTGATAGCCAGGCCAGTTCTATGGAGCAAGTCAACTGGCTTGCTCAGGGTACTATTTATCCGGATGTCATTGAATCAGTATCAGTTGTAGGACCTTCAGTTACCATCAAATCACATCACAATGTTGGGGGGCTTCCTGCGTACATGAAACTCAAGGTCATAGAGCCAATAAGAATGTTATTTAAAGACGAAGTAAGGAAAGTTGGAAAGGCATTGAAGATGCCCGAAGAAATGCTTTTGAGACATCCTTTCCCTGGACCTGGTCTGGCAATTAGAATATTGGGTGAAGTCACAGAAGAAAAAGTGCAACTTCTGCAGCAAGCAGATTCGATTTTTATTGACCGGTTGAAGACACAGGGATATTATAACAACATATGGCAAGCATTTGTGGTTTTGCTACCAATAAAAACAGTCGGGGTTATGGGAGATGAGAGGACTTATGAACATTGTATTTCAATTCGAGCGGTTCATTCTACCGATGGAATGACTGCCGATTGGGTTGATTTTCCCCATGAATTTTTACAAGGAACAGCCAATCAAATCATCAATAAAGTAAGAGGTATCAACAGAGTGGTTTATGATATTAGTTCTAAACCTCCCGCCACAATAGAATGGGAATGAAATTAAGTGTATTAAGACATCCAAAGATTATAGTACTAGCTTTTGTTTTATGTTTCAGTCAAATCTCGTGGAGTCAGCAAAAATCGTTCTTGGGATTTAAGTCCCACAAAGTTGAAAAAGGGGAAAATATTCAGGATATATTGTCCCAATATGATCTGACCTATGAAGAATTGATTGAGCATAATTCAAAACTTAAACGAAGGTTGTTACGACATAACATGCGTCTAAGAATCCCTGTATATCATATCGGAATTGTTAAAAGTGAAGATGCCCAATCTGAGAGAGTATTAAATCCTAATGATTCAGTAGACGTTAGTGATTCTCCAAGGGTTCAAGAAATTTACTTGCAGGATGAAAGTATTTCCGAAATGCAAACTGAGTACGGCCTTAGTTTTTCTGAGTTACTTTATCTACAACCTCAAATTAGGTCAGAGGGTAAACATGGGTCAATTAATGAAGGTTTGATTGAATCTTACAGAGAAAGATTTGCTAGTGGTTTAAAAAAAGTCAGGGTTTATTCTATGCGCGATATTGATTCTTTATTAACGAATAGTTTGATTCCCAGAGAAACACTGCAATTGAATCCGATTCTTGAGGATCGCCCCTTTCTAAATGAATTGTTCTCCCTTATTGAATACCAAGAGGCACGAAGTATCGGTCACCTAGACGAACTAGATCAAAATGAAAGCCAGGAAGAGTATTTGGAAAAATTAAATAACATAAATAATCAACTCCAAAAGCTTACCGCTTACCAACTGGGTCAAATCAGACTAGATGAGTTGTATTTATCAGGGATTCCACTTACCCAATTTAATTCACCTCAAAACTATCTGTCATTGCACCAAAAGATAAGGTATCAGTTTCTTTCAAATGTTCCTTTAGATTCAAGAAAAAAGAATACGAGTCTTAAAATAGCTGTTTTATTACCCTTCAGTGTATCAAAATATTCAGACAATAATTACATTGACATGATTCGAGACTTAAATAATGATAGAAATTTGACCACTATTTCTATTGATTTTTTGTTGGGATGTCAATTGGCTTTAGAAACGGCTTCAGAATATGGATTAACTGCCAATCTCAGTGTATTTGATACTGAGAATGATTCCAATAGAGTTAATGATTTGGTTACAACGGAAGGACTATCGAGCTTTGATATAATTGTTGGGCCTTTAGTTGCTAAAAATTTCAATCAGCTATTGAAACATAAAAGTCTTGAAATGATTCCCAAATACTTTCCTGTTTCAGTAAACCCGATCAGTATAGGAACTCAGGCTTATCGGACCCAACCTCCTAAAGATGTCATTCGGTCAGAAATAGTTCAATATATAGGTTCCAAAATAGACCTCTCAGACAAAAATGTTCTAATTGTCACTGACCCTGAAAATGATGTGTTTGATCGCACTCAATTGTCTTCTGTTGTACCCTCAGCCAAAACTATCTATCCATCAACGGGAAATTATTTAAACATAAGATCAATTGAGAAGCATATGGAGTCTGGAAAAGTCAATATAGTAATTCTAGACACGGATTCTGTCAATTTATTTTCTAATGCAATTTCTGTCTTTAGTGCATTTGATAATGTTCGGTCCAAATATGAAATCCAATTGATAAGTACCAGATTGATCAATACTTTTTCGTATTCGGATCTCTTGACTGAGCAGTATAAGGATTTGGATATTGTCTTCCCTTCGCTTTATAAGCCCAGATGGGGCGGGCAAATCAGCGTATTTGAAGATCTTTATCAAAATCAATATGGAAAACTACCAAGCAAAGATGCTGTTCGAGGTTACGACCTAATACTTGATATTATTTATACAAATAGTCTGATCCAAAACAATTCATCCGATATTACGCAATTAGAACCAAGAGTGTATAATGCCTATGGCTTTGATTACCAAGAGAGTTATAACCAGAATTATTTCAACGATGTTTATTTTTTACTCAGGTATAATGAGGGCAGACTTTGGGAGATAGTTGGTGACTTTGCTGATTCTATATGGTAATCCATATTTTGTATCTTTGCCCCCCGTATTTATTCGCAGATACAACGCTTGGATGAACAATGTCAAATATGTATTTGTGACTGGCGGGGTCACTTCTTCTCTTGGTAAGGGTATTATTGCTGCTTCTTTGGCCAAGCTTTTACAGGCCCAAAAATTTAGAGTGACAATTCAGAAGTTCGATCCTTACATAAATGTTGATCCGGGTACATTAAATCCTTATGAACATGGCGAGTGTTTTGTTACAGAAGATGGTGCGGAAACAGATTTAGACCTTGGGCATTACGAACGGTTTTTGAATGTTAACACATCTCAAGCGAACAATGTGACAACGGGAAGGGTTTATAAAAGTGTAATTGAAAAGGAGCGTAAAGGTGAATTTTTGGGTAAAACAGTACAAGTGATCCCCCACATCACCAATGAAATCAAGAATCGAATGATGTTGTTGGGAAATACGGGTGATTATGATATAATTATCACTGAAATTGGAGGCACTGTTGGTGATATTGAGTCTCTACCATATATTGAATCTGTCAGGCAGCTCGTTTGGGAATTGGGTAAATCAAAGGTGGTAGTGATTCATCTGACCTTAGTTCCCTATTTAGCTTCTTCAGGGGAATTAAAAACTAAACCAACCCAACATTCGGTCAAACTTTTGATGGAAAGTGGTCTGTCGGCTGATATTTTGGTTTGTAGGACAGATCGTCCTTTGGGTGCGGAAATCCGTCACAAGATAGCTTTATACGGAAACGTCTATCCTGATGATGTCATTGAATCGCTTGATGTTTGCACTATTTACGATGTACCTTTAAAAATGCTAGAAGAAGGGCTTGACCGCCAGGTTTTAAAAAAGGTAGGAATTGATTCTGAAAATGAAGTTGACCTTTTTCATTGGAAAGATTTTCTATACAAAATCAAAAACCCCAAAAAAAAAATTAGAATCGGATTAGTAGGTAAATACGTCGAGTTAACCGATTCATATAAATCTATTTTGGAGTCCTTTATCCATGCCGGAGCAAAACTTCACACCCAAGTGGATGTAGAGTTTATTCATTCTGCTGATATCAATGATTCCTCTGTTGACTCTATCCTTGAGGGTCTTGATGCAGTATTGGTTGCTCCTGGATTTGGCTCGCGTGCTATTAATGGGAAACTAATTGCCGTCAGATATGTACGAGAAAATAGTATTCCCTTCTTAGGAATTTGTTTAGGTATGCAGATTGCTGTTATTGAATATGCTAGAAATCATCATGGTATATTGGGGGCCGACTCTACTGAGCGTAACCCAAATACAGATTTTCCAATAATTGATTTAATGACCAAACAAAAGAAAATTTTTGCCAAGGGAGGTACTATGCGATTGGGTTCTTGGGATTGTACTTTAAGTGAAGATTCTCTTGTTGCTAAATCATATGGTACCACTTCAATTAGGGAACGTCATCGTCATAGGTATGAAGTAAACAGTCAACTTGTTGATCAGATTTTTGGTGAAAATCTTCAGATTGTGGGGGTGAATCCTGAGACGGATTTAGCTGAAGTAATTGAGATATCTAATCATCCCTGGTTTGTTGGCGTTCAGTTTCACCCTGAATATAAAAGCACTGTTTCTCAACCTCATCCTCTATTTGTTTCATTTATTGGAGCGGGTATCAAACACAGAGAGAGACGAAATACTCATCTTTAATTTTATGGAAGAAAGAAAAACTGATCCTTTTCAGCTAATAGGATTTATTTTGATTGCAGGTATTATCACTTGGATGATGTATCGCAGTTCTGAGGCTCGGAATGCTGAAAGCGAAATTTCTGATTCAGAACAATTTCAAACCCAACAGGTAGACTCTGTTTCTGAAAATCAGATTATTCAAACTCCGGAGTTGGTTGATTCTCTGGAATTAGAGCAATTAAGTCGCACCTATGGTGATTTTAGTAATTGGTTCATTGAAAAGCAGGAGGAATCTGTGGTGCTTGAAAATGATAAATTATGGATTGAGGTGCAACCGAAGGGAGGACAGATTAAATCACTGAGGCTCAAAGAGTTCGATAATTACCTTGGAGATCCACTTTATCTTATCAAAGAAGAAAATACAGATTTCAGTATTGAAATATCCACAATTGATGGTCGAATCATTCACAGTAACGATATGTATTTCGTTCCTAGATTAGAGATTGAGGAGCGAGCCCAGGTTTTAATCATGGATACAAGCCCAGGTAGTCAGCAGGGCATTACTTTTCGATATGTTTTGCCTGATGATGGAAACAAACTCACATTCCAAATTTCATCCAGGGGAATGGAAAGCGATTTTTCCACTAAGTTCCCTGCTAGGTTCACTTGGAAAACTCAAGTATTTAGGAATTCCAAATCAATTGATTACGAAAATAGGTACACCCGTTTGTCCTATGGATATGAGGGAAATAAAGATCGAAAATTAGGTCAAGGATCTCAGACTTCAAAAACCGCGGATCAGGTTCGATGGATTTCTTATAAGCAGCATTTTTTTAGTGCTATTATGATTCCTAGGATTCCATTTGAAACTGCGGTAATATCTTCTCAAAATGATGCACGTACTAAGGAGCTGAAAGAGCGATTTACGAAAACATTTACAACTACAGCAGCGCTAAATTCTACGGGTTCGGATTTTAATGAATCTATTGAGTTTTATTATGGACCTACAGACTTTTTTGCACTCAAGGATTTGGAAGGTGATTTAGAGAAATCCATAGAAATGGGGTGGGGAATTTTTGGATGGATCAATCGATTTATGTTCATGCCTTTATTTAATCTATTGATCTCATTTTTCCCTCATGGTTTGGCTATAATCCTCATGACTATAATTGTACGGCTGTTGATGTCTCCGGTTACTTATCGTTCTTATGTTTCACAGGTTAAGATGCGAATTTTAAAGCCTGAGGTCCAGGAGATAACTGAAAAATACAAAGATAATGCGGTAAAGAGACAGCAGGAGACGATGGCCCTTTATTCAAAAGCTGGTGCCAGTCCATTATCGGGGTGTATCCCTGCCCTTTTACAATTGCCTGTGTTTTATGCTTTGTTTTTATTTTTTCCGGCAGCTTTTTCTTTACGTCAGCAGAGTTTTTTGTGGGCTGATGATTTGGCATCATATGACTCAATTCTCGAATTACCTTTAAAGGTTCCATTTTATGGTGATCATGTGAGTTTATTCCCGATTTTAGCTTCGGTAGCCATTTTCTTTTATACCAGGATGACTATGTCTCAACAGACTTTGCCAACCCAGCCTGGGATGCCAAACATGAAGGTTTTGATGTCGATCATGCCTGTTTTTATGTTATTCTTTTTCAACAATTATGCAAGTGGCTTGAGCTTGTATTATTTTGTTTCTAATTTATTGACGATCATACTTATGTTGGTCATTAAGAACTACATTATTGACCAGAAGAAGGTTCATGCTCGGATTGAGGTGAAAAAGAAGAGGAAGCCAAAGACTGGAGGTTTTTCAGCCCGCTTACAAAAGGCCATGGAAGAGGCTGAGCGTCAGAAGAGAAATAGAAAATAAGTGAGTATCGCAAAAACTGTGTAAATAGAAATCAGCGGTCTTTAAGACTCACCTGAATTTTTGTATTTTCTCCTTGTAGTTTGACAGAATCATAACTGATAAAAAATACAATTAAGGATAAAGTTAGAGTTTCAAAATATAGTGCGTACTCCTACCTCCCGATTTCGCTTTTTCTAGAATGCCTTTATTCACTAAATCTGTGATGTCCCTTAAAGCTGTATCCTGAGATGTCTTGGTCATTTTTGCCCACTTAGAAGTCGTGAGATTACCTACAAAGTTTTCTAATACCTTATTCAGCATTTTACGCTGTCTGTCATTACTGATTAAAACACCATTTTTCTGCCAAAACTGATGTTTTTGAACAACCTTATCTATAATTAAGCTAGAGGAAATTATAGCTTTCTTAAGACAGTTTAAAAACCATACTATCCAATCCGAAACATCTCTTTCGCCCTTTTGGGTTTTTTCCAAGATGGAGTAATAGGATTTCTTTAGCATATTGATTTGCTTGGACATGCTATAAAACCGTTGGTTAACTCCATCAGCTTTTGATAATTGCATATCTGTAATGGATCTTGCAATACGCCCATTGCCATCTTCGAACGGGTGAATTGTTATAAACCACAAATGTGCTATTGAAGCTTTTAAAATTGAGTCTAAATCATCAGTGTTATTCAGCCATGTCAAGAACTTTGTCATCTCATCTTCCAATATCTCGGCTTTTGGTGCTTCGAAATGAACTTGCTCTCTTCCTAAAACACCTGAAACAACTTGTATATCTCCCGTGCGCCATTGACCAACTTTAATTTTATTCAATCCGCTCCTTCCCAAAGGGAATAAGGCATTATGCCATCCGAATAAGCGCTCATTGTCTAGTGTTTTGTTGGCGTTTTGAGTAGCGTCCAACATCATTTCTACGATACCATCAATTTGCCTATCTGAATTTAGTATACCTGAATATTCTAATCCTAATTGTGTGGCGATAGAAGAACGAACTAATTCGGGGTTTAAAACCTCGCCCTCAATTTCAGAGGTATGAACTATGTCTTGTATCAATGTTTCTAAGTTGGCTTCGTCTTTAAGTTCAAAACCCAGGAGTTCTACTTTGCCAATTAATTTGCCTTGTAAATACCTTACTTCAGATAATAAACATATTAGGGCATCTTCTTGCCACTGGAAGTTTGTCCAGTTCTTATGATGATGTATGTATCTATCCAACAGAATCGAATTCTTTGGTAAAAATACAAAATAAACTCTGCATTATTTGCGGTTAATACCATCTCTATTCTCCGCAAAGAGTTTTTTCAATTATGCGATTTAACCTACATTATTCATACCAACAATGAACTAGTTGATTTCAGTTGAATTTCAAATTTGACTTTGTTTACTAGCCTTTTCAAAACAACGAGTAGGCTTTAAGCGTTTGACTTTTTAATCGAACAAATTTCTTGACACTTGTTCTTATCCAAGTAAAAAGACTTGGTTCATTGGTATTTTTTTGAACGACCAGATCCTAAAAGAGGTTAATAGGTTGTTCTATGTTGGAATGAGTTAGCCATCGGTAATTGAATACCTCACTTCGCTTTCTCTAGGGGTTTGTACACCTTTACCCTAAATCTAAAGTATTGAATTTATAGCCTACTAGGTTGAATTAGTTATAAAGCCTTGTGAATATTGTGGGCAAAACCTAACAGAACCATTCTACAAAGCGTAAATTAGATGATAGATTTGGACTTTATGCTCT
Organism: Flavobacteriaceae bacterium bin25; assembly: GCA_002238525.1. Lineage (GTDB taxonomy): Bacteria > Bacteroidota > Bacteroidia > Flavobacteriales > Flavobacteriaceae > Bin25. The sequence goes on along the minus strand of MPMN01000025.1, from coordinate 22,406 downwards.
AATCAATTATTGCGGGATTTTAGCCCAGTCCTGTAGCTAAGCTTTTCAAGCTAAAATCAACTATAAACGTCTCTTATTTTATTGTAAGCATTACGGTTGTGCTTAATTTTGAATTTTGGAATCTCATTGAAGGTGAAAATTTCGACAGTAGTTGTTGGCCTCTCTGGTGGCGTCGATTCAAGTGTTGCAGCACTTTTGTTAAAAAAGGCTGGCTATCAAGTAATAGGCCTTTTTATGAAAAACTGGCATGATACAAAGGTTACTATTTCAGATCAATGCCCCTGGCTTGAAGATAGTTATGATGCAATGATAGTGGCAGAGAAACTCTCAATTCCATTCCAAACAATCGATTTTTCAGATGAGTATAAAGTTCGAGTAGTGGATTATATGTTTAGAGAATATAGTAAGGGTAGAACACCAAATCCTGATATAGTTTGCAACCGAGCAATCAAATTTGATCTGTTTCTAAAAGCTGCCCAAAATATTGGGGCAGATTTTATAGCTACAGGTCACTACGCCAAAAAAAATGAAATAGGCGATTCTAATGGCATAAAACAATATAAACTGATCGCCGGATCTGATAGCACCAAAGATCAATCCTATTTCCTCTGTCAGTTATCCCAACAACAGCTCAGTAAGGTTTTATTTCCTATTGGTCATCTAAAAAAAACTGAGGTTAGACAAATTGCCAAAGCCAATAATCTAATTACGGCAAAAAAAAGAGACTCCCAAGGACTCTGCTTTGTGGGTAAAGTTCGGCTATCAGAATTTTTGAAGCAACAACTAAAACCTAAAACAGGTGATATTATTGAAATACCATCAGAACATCCAATGTATTCAAGAGTTATTCCTAAACAAGACCTAAAGGGTTTGGCAGATAAATTTAAATATAAATCATCAGATGGCGAATTAATTGGTAGCCACCAAGGAGCATTTTATTACACCATAGGACAAAGAAAAGGCCTAAGAGTCGGGGGAATGGAAAATCCTTTGTATGTTATTGATGTCGATACAGATAATAATATTGTCTTCGTCGGAAAAGGAAAAAACCACCCAGGTTTGTATCGAAAAGCACTATTAATAAAAAAGTGCAATATTCATTGGATTAGAGATGAATACAACATAATCAAAGGTCAAAGTGTTGAATTAATGGCTCGAATTCGATATCGTCAACCTCTAGTTCATGCTAAATTAAATTTGCAAGATGAAGGACTGTACATCATTTTTAATCAGCCCCAATCGGCAATTACACAAGGTCAATTTGCAACATGGTACCAGAACGATGAGCTACTTGGTTCTGGTGAAATAGATTAGTTTCTATGCACCAAATCATCTTTGGATTGATAGTGTTATTTTATTATCGCTTTTTGTGCGCCAAATAATTTTATACTCAACCTAAAATCGCTAACCATGAGGTTCAATCCCAAGAACGAGTTGATCAATTTAATTGAAAATAAACTATCTTGACACTTTTTGAAAAATCAATCTAATTTTCTGGTAAAATCCCAGACGAATCAGTTTTCTTGGAGGGATATTCATGTGGTGGTTATAGCAATGTTTTTTGTAGTTGAATTCGCCATTGCTCAACAAAATTATACACAAGAAATATCCGGGACTATGCAATCAATCGAAATGGTCTTTGTTGAAGGCGGAACCTTTACTATGGGAAGTGATGACACCGAAAAGGGCCGATACGTAGATGAAGGTCCCCAGCATACTGTAGCTATTGATGATTTTTGGATTGGGAAATTTGAGATCACTTGGGATTTATATCAGTTATTTGTCGAAAGGAAAATTGATGGGATGGCTTCTTATCAGGGAGATAATGAAGTAGAAATAAAAGTAGATGCAATATCAAAAGCAACTCCACCTTATACAGATATGAGTTTTGGGATGGGAACAAATGGTTGTCCGGCTATCGGCATGACCCAGTACGCTGCAAATAAATTTTGTCAATGGTTGTCCGCGATAACCGGGAATTTTTACCGGCTTCCAACCGAAGCAGAATGGGAATATGCATCAAGAGCAGGGACACAATCAAAATATTCATTCGGTGATGATGCTAAATTATTGGATGAATACGGATGGTACCAAGCCAATAGCGAAGGTAAGTATCATAAAGTAGGGCAAAAAAAACCCAATCCATGGGGTTTATACGATATGCATGGAAATGTGGCTGAATGGACTTTAGACCAGTACCTGCCAAATGTATATGAAACAAGAACCTCTATCACTATAAATCCACTTGAGACACCTACAAATCTCTATCCCCGTTCAGTTCGTGGAGGATCATGGAGAGACTTCCCTGAAAAACTCAGATCTGCTGCCCGAGGAAGGTCTTCCAGCACATGGAAAGTGCGAGACCCACAAATTCCCAAGAGCATCTGGTGGCACACAGATGCTGATTTCGTTGGGTTTAGAATAGTAAGACCTAAAAAAATCCCTTCTCCTATAAAACAAAAAATGCTATGGGATGAGACTTCCAATTAAGCCCCAAACAATTGCCGTATGTTCTTTCAAAAGCATCAGATAGTAATTTAAGAATTTTCTATACATTTATTCCATGATTAAAACAATAAAAAAACAACCCTCGAGAAGAGACTTTGTAAAGACTTCATCCTTAGCTACTGGTGGACTATTGGTTTTTCCATCAATGATGAGAGGAATTTCTAAACCACGTTCTAATTCCGTTTTAAAACTTGCACTTGTAGGATGTGGTGGGCGAGGCTCGGGAGCTGCTGTTCAAGCCCTTAATGCCGATCCTAATGTGAAATTAGTGGCCATGGCTGATGCCTTTAAGGACAAAGTACAAGAGAGCTTAAAAGCTATTAAGGACAATTTTGATGGTGAAAAGACCATTGATTTGCCCAATGAGAACCAGTTTGCAGGATTTGATGCATATAAAAAAGCAATTGATCTGGCAGATGTTGTCATCTTAACTACTCCACCAGGATTTAGACCGGCCCATTTTGAATATGCCATAAAGAAAAACAAACATGTATTTGTGGAAAAGCCCCTTGCCACAGATTCTGACGGAGTTCGAAGAGTTTTGAAATCCGGGAAACAAGCACTAGATAAAAAGCTGAATGTTGTAGTGGGATTACAAAGACATTATCAGAATAAATACATTGATATATTTTCAAAAATTAAAGATGGTATCATCGGTCAAATAACTGGCGGGCAAGTATACTGGAATAGTTCCGGTGTTTGGGTTCGAAACAGACAAGAGGGCCAAACAGAATTAGAATACCAAATGCGAAACTGGTATTACTTTAATTGGCTGTGCGGTGACCACATAGTAGAGCAGCATATTCATAATATTGATGTGGCTAACTGGTATCTTGAACAATATCCTGTTTCAGCTCAGGGAATGGGAGGGCGACAAGTCCGCAATGGAAAAGAACACGGGGAGATTTATGATCATCATTTTGTAGAATATACTTATCCTAGCGGTGCAGTAATCTCAAGCCAATGTAGGCATATGCCCGGATGTATGAATCGAGTGGATGAGTTTTTCCAAGGCACCAAAGGAACAGTTGAATTAGGAAAAGGAATCGTCAGAGATTTAAATGGAAATGTACTTTATCAATTTCAAGACGAAGAACCCAATCCCTATCAGGTTGAGCATGATCTTTTATTCCAAGCCATCAGAAATGGAGATTTGATAAATGATGTTGAAAATGGTGCTATGAGCACTATGTCGGCGATTATTGGTCGGATGGCTACCTATTCAGGCAATATAATTGAGTTGCAAAAAGCCCTTAGTTTAGATTATAAGATAGTACCTGATGATTTAAACTGGGATTCTCCTGCACCGGTAAATCCTGATAAACAAGGTAATTATGCTATACCAACTCCCGGCATTACCTCTTATTTTTAAATCATGAAAAGAAGAACATTTGCCAAATCATTAGCCCTGACTTTACCTGTTGGTGTTTTGGGAACAACCTCTTTGGCGAATTTTTCGTCTTTAGGAGATAAATCAAATCCAAAGTTTAAATTAAAATATGCTCCCCATTTAGGTATGTTCAAACATTCTGCGGGGGAGGATGCTATTGATCAACTAAATTTTATGTCCGATATGGGGTTTGAGGCCTTTGAGGATAACTCCATGAAAAAAAGAGATGTCGTACTACAAGAGAGAATGGCCAAGACAATGGAAAAAAGAGGGATTCATATGGGGGTGTTTGTGGCACATACTATTAGTTGGAAAAAAGCAAATCTCGCTTCAGGAAAAGAAGAATTGCGGGACCAATTTCTAAATGAAATTAACCAATCAGTAGAAGTGGCTAAGCGAGTCAATGCCACCTGGATGACTGTTGTTCCTGGTCATGTTGATCCACGTCAAAATATTGATTATCAAACTGCTCATGTGGTAGAGAGCCTAAAAAGAGCTTCATCAATATTGGAACCACACAATTTGGTGATGGTCTTAGAACCTTTAAATTTTATAAACCACCCTGGACTTTTCCTAACACGTATTCCACAGGCCTACCAAATTTGCAAAGCCGTTGACTCACCTTCCTGCAAAATTTTGTTTGATATATACCACCAACAAATTCAAGAAGGTAATCTTATCCATAATGTGGAAATTTCTTGGGATGAAATTGGGTATTTCCAGATTGGCGACAACCCTGGACGAAAAGAGCCCACTACAGGTGAAATCAACTACAAAAATATTTTCAGGTTCATACATTCCAAAAAGTATAATGGGATTTTAGGAATGGAGCACGGTAATTTTTCTGAAGGAATTCAAGGTGAAAAGGATGTTATTGAAGCATACCGAGAATCTGATAATTTTCTTTAAGATTATTTTTTGTACAATCGACTTACATCATTATTGGGCATAAAATATCCTATTATCCAAGCCGGGATGGTCTGGAATAGCGGATGGAAATTAGCCTCAGCAGTTTCTAATGCTGGAGGTTTAGGACTTATCGGGGCAGGGTCTATGACACCAGACCTACTGAATGAGCATATTATCAAATGTGGTAAAGCAACCAAAAAACCATTTGGGGTGAACTTACCTCTTATGTACAGTAAGGTTGAACAACAAATTCAAGTCATTATTCAGAACAAAGTTCCCATTGTTTTTACATCTGCAGGTAACCCTGCTATATGGACTCAAATCCTTAAAAATGAAGGAATTATAGTCGCTCATGTGATTAGTTCTGTAAAATTTGCTTTAAAGGCTCAAGATTGTGGAATTGATTTACTTGTAGCAGAGGGATTTGAAGCAGGAGGGCACAATGGAAGGGAAGAAACGACTACTATGGTACTTGTCCCGCTAATCAAAAAAATTTCATCGGTTCCAATCATAGCAGCAGGAGGAATTGGTTCAGGAGAAGCAATGCTGGCAGCTTTTTCTCTTGGTGCAGATGGGGTACAAGTGGGATCTCGTTTTGCAGCTTGTCATGAATCCTCCTCTCATATCAAGTTTAAACAAAAAATTATAGATCTTCATGACGGTCATACAGTTTTGACACTTAAGGAATTAGCCCCTGTTCGGATGATAAAAAATGAGTTTTATAGGGACCTTGAAAAAGTCTATAGCAAAGGAGCAGATACAAAACAATTAAAGCATCTTTTGGGTAAAGGAAGAGCAAAACGGGGAATGTTTGAGGGAGACTTAGACCAGGGGGAGTTGGAAATTGGTCAAGTATCGGCTCAATTTGAATCCATCCAGCCAGCTGAAAAAATTGTCAATCATCTAATCTGCGACTTCAATCATGCCCTTATAAGAATTCAACCAATCGAATAAAATCATTTTTTATAGATCGCTGTAGGTTTCTTTTCAGGACAATTTAATGTTAGTGAGTCGAATGAATCTAATTAATCACTTTTTGCTAGTTTAAATTTATTTTCTTCGATTTTTACTTATTATTTTGCTATTATTATCAATCAGATTTTGAAGAAAATGTATCTTGCACATTCAATATGGAAAAGCACCATTTCAGATGTGGATTTTTCGTTGAAGGTGTTCATTTTCATTCTTATTTAGGTGTATTTGGAAATAAATAGACTTATTTGATGTAACAATATGCTTCAGAAAACATCTTATTTGAAACTATTAAATCAATAATAATTAACAGTTATGACAGATCAAATCAACGATATTAATAAAGTCGGAGCTACGGCTTTTGTAATTGCTTCAATTAGGCATTTAGAGTCTGAAAAAGAACGCCCATTATTCAGTGACCCATTCGCAGAATGGTTTTCTAATCCATTGGCCGAAGAAGCAGTAAGAAAAATGGAGCTAGCTTTTACTCCTTCCACTTCAATGATACGGTTTCGAACTCGTTATTTTGACGAATTAATTCACAGTCAAATTCAAAAAGGGGTGAAACAGATTGTGCTTCTTGGGGGTGGTTTTGATATGCGCGCCCATCGATTGAATAGAGCTGGTGTAATTTTTTATGAAGTAGACCAAAGAGCTGTTCTAGAACACAAAACAGCAGTATTAAAGAAACACGGTTTGACTCAACCACCTTCTTTGATGGCCAACTATTTAGAAACAGATGTATCTAAGGGCCTTGTTGATGTAGGGTTTGATTTAACTTTACCTTCTCTATTTATATGGGAAGGCAATACCATGTATTTGCCTCCCGAAAGTATAATCCCATTTATCAACTCATTGGCAGATAATATGCCCTTTTTAGGGCTAGGATTTGATTATTTTTCAGTGGATTTACAAAATCGTGAGCAAAATAGTGCAAGAGAAATGAAAATAATTGGGGCAATAGAAAAAGCTTTAAATGTTTCTTTTGCTACTGGATTTAAAGACTTGAGCATCTTCAAAAAAAACACCCAGTATAAGTTAGGAGAGACTGGATCATTTTATTTGCTTGCAGAGCAATTTGGTCGTAAGGATATAATTGACGCTTTCCCAGAGGATTGGCAACTAATTTTACAATTGTATAGATATTGCTTTCTCACAACCAAATAAATATTTCGTAGCTCATAGAAAAGCAGATGGAATGAGAAATCAATAGGGAAATCCCATATCCACTAATACGAAAAAGGAATAGATGAATGGAACTCCAGGTTTCCTGAGGAATTACAATTCAATCCTTTTGATGATTTATTCGATGGAGATTTCGGGAGATTGGTTGCGAGACTAGGTATGTCTTTTAGGTGAAAATAATCGCTGAGATTTCTAAAAGAGTAATGAATCTTATAGATGATCAAACTGGTCCGGGTAAACCCTTTAAGAAGGAAAATACAAGATATTAGACAGAACTAGAAAAGATTCAAAATCAATTGCCAAAAAAATGGACACATACACTGCAGCAAAACCTTATTATCAATCCCAAGAAACTTCAACTTGATGACGAATTAAATCTTCAAAAGATTCTCTATTTCGTATTAGATGGGCTTTATGTTTATACCATAGTACTTCAGCAGGACGATATCGCGAATTATAATTACTGGACATCATATAGCAGTAGGCTCCAGCATTAGAAAATGCCAAAATATCTCCTTCTGTGATTTCTGATATTTTTCTGTTAGTTCCAAAGGTATCAGTCTCACATATATAGCCTACCACTGTATAATATCGACACTTGCCTGTGTTGCTTGAAATATTATTAATCTGATGAAAAGCATCATAAAACATAGGGCGTATCAGATGATTGAATCCGGAGTCTACATGTGCAAAAACTGTAGAAGTTGTTTGCTTTATAGTATTGACTTTTGCTAAGAAGAAACCGGCTTTACTAACCAAAAATTTCCCAGGTTCAAATGCCAGAATAATTTCTCTACCATAGTTTTTGCAAAATTCCTTAAATCGTAAGGTCAGTTTTTTGCCCAATTCTTCAATGTTAGTTTCGGAATCATTTTGATGGTAGGATACTTTAAATCCACTTCCAAAATCAATAAATTCCAAATCGTCAAATTCAAAAGCATACTTAAAGAGTATTTCAGTTGCTTGAAGAAAAACATCAATATCTAAAATATCACTTCCAGTATGCATATGTATGCCATTGATTTTCATCTTTGTGATTTCAACAATACGCTTAATATGTGGAAATTGGTGAATTGAAATACCGAACTTTGAGTCAATATGTCCGACAGAAATTTTGGAATTTCCCCCTGCCATGATATGGGGATTAAGTCGGATACATGTAGGAGCTTGGGGATTAATATTTCCAAATTGTTCCAACATAGAGAGATTATCAATAATGATTTGAACGCCCATTTTGCCTACTTGATCAATTTCCTCAATTGAAACTCCATTTGGAGTGAAAAAGATTTCCTCCGGTTGAAACCCAGCTTTTAATCCTAATTTGACTTCCTGAATTGATACTGTGTCAAGACCAGCCCCCAGATTTTTCATCAACTTTAAAATTGAAATATTTGTCAGGGCTTTGCACGCGTATTGAATTTTCAAATTACTTACTCCACTAAAAGATCTAAGTAACCTTCTATATTGTTCAGCAATTTTATTTCCGTCATAGACGTAAATAGGAGTTCCAAATTGCTTTGCAATAGAGAGCAAATGTTGATTTTCCATGGTATGGTTTTGATGGAACGAAATTAAAATATACCCTATAGGTTTTGAAGAATAATCAATTTTTTAATGAAATAATCAGTAGGGGTTAGATATATAACAAATTTCTCATTGACTTGGTTCATAACTTTTGTTTGCTAATAGGGAAGTTTAATCTTGGGATGACTTGGATGTATTTGGCCTAATATTTTACTTTTGGCATTCAAGAATTGAAATCTACAGTTTATGAATCTACACGAATATCAAGGAAAAGCATTACTTGAGTCTTATGGTGTTGCAATTTCAAAAGGATTTGTAGCCAAAACGGCTGACCAAGCTGTTGAGGCGGCCAAGGAAATACAAAAAATTACCGGTACAAATAAATTTGCTGTTAAAGCACAAATTCATGCTGGCGGAAGGGGTAAAGGTGGTGGAGTAAAGATTGCGACCTCCATAGATGAGGTAAGAATTTATGCAGAACAGATCATTGGAATGCAATTAATCACTCCTCAAACTCCGCCAGAAGGGAAACGTGTTAATCAAGTATTAATTGATCAGAATGTATATTATCCTGGAGAATCGAAACCTGAAGAGTACTATCTATCTATTCTTTTGAATAGAAAATCAGGTCAAAACATGATTGTATACTCTTCCGAAGGGGGAATGGACATTGAGGCTGTTGCAGAAAATACCCCAGAACTCATTTTCAAACAAGAAATTAATCCTGCAACCGGTCTTTTGCCATTTCAAGCTCGCAAGCTCGCTTTTGACCTTAATCTCAAAGGAATAACATTTAGCCGAATGACGAAATTTGTCACATCCCTATATAAGGCATATGTTGGGGTTGATGCTTCATTGTTTGAAATCAATCCAGTATTCAAAACTTCTGACAATCAAATCATGGCAGTTGATTGTAAAGTTACTCTAGATAAAAATGCCCTTTTCCGACATAAAGATTTTATTGAATTAAGGGATTTAACTGAGGAACATCCTATTGAAATAGAAGCAGGTGAAGCAGGACTGAATTATGTAACATTAGGAGGGAATGTTGGATGTATGGTCAATGGAGCTGGATTGGCGATGGCCACTATGGATTTAATCAAACAGTCAGGCGGTGAACCAGCAAATTTTCTTGATGTCGGCGGGACTGCTGATAGTAAGAGAGTAGAAACAGGATTTAGATTGATACTTAGAGATCCAAAGGTCAAATGTATCTTGGTCAATATCTTTGGTGGTATTGTCCGCTGTGATAAGGTGGCAAAAGGAATAGTTGAGGCATATAAAAATTTAGGAGAAATCCAGGTTCCAATCATCGTAAGACTCCAAGGAACTAATGCTGACATAGCAAAACAAATTATTTCAGAATCAAAACTCAATGTTCATTCCACCATACTGTTCCAAGAAGTAGCAGATTTAGTACATAAAACAATTAGATGATGCCAATATGGCATATATATTGGTTATCTAACTCAATATTGCTGACAAATTGACTTATATTTTCTTTAGGAATGGAATTTGTATATAGGTTATCGTATGTTAACCTTTAAATTTTTAAGCCATGTTTTTATCTAAAACACCTTTAAGATTGTTTCCAACGAGTTTGGATACTAGCCTTTTCGGCAAAGATTGGGACTGGAATTTTGATCTTCCAGTATTCAAGAACAGTTCTCCGATGGTGAATATCAGAGAAACTGACAAGCATTATGAGCTTGATTTTGCGGTTCCTGGAATGAAGAAAAAAGATTTCCAAGTGGAATTGGATCATGGAGTTTTGACAATTTCAACTTCAAAGAAGACAGAAAACCAAACTCGTGAAGATGATTTTATCAAACGAGAGTTTGCTTTCACTTCATTTGAAAGGAGTTTTGAGCTTCCTGAAAATGTCAACACTGATAGCATCAATGCTAAGTATCAGGATGGGATTCTACGTATCACTTTAGCAAAGTTAGTAGAGGTTGAATCCGATTCCAAGAAACTAATCGCTATCAAATAAACTACATTGTTTATTTGAAAAGATAAAAATCCAGCAGACCTTGCAGGTTTGTTGGATTTTTTTTGAATGGTATGAATCTTAATATAGGTAAGATTGCCGGTAGTTTTGTGGGTATGTCAAGATTTAGCAGAATCTTTCCTTGGGAAGTATCGAAAATTGGGTAAATAGAAATCAAATGGTTACATAAGCATCACTTGATTTTTTGTATTTTCTGACGTGATTTAATAGAACATATTTTACACTTAAAAATACATTCATGAATGAATTTAGACAAATTTCCAAAGATAGTGGGATCTTAGCCAAGGTCCAATCTACTACTGAGGGCACCGAGTTTGCGAGTGCTTTTTTTACAGAAGTAATCGAAATGCTTTTAAAGGCTGAACAGGAAGAACATTTAAAATACAAGAAGAGTGCCCGCACTAATTCGGACAATGCCCGTAATGGTTACACCTCCAAGAAACTAAAAACTAGGTTTGGACTTTTGGATATCAGAGTACCTCGTGATCGCAAGGGGACATTTGAGCCACAAATATTACCCAAGCGGAGTAAAAAAAGTCCGGATTTAGAAGAACTGGTCATTGCTTTATATTCCAAAGGGGTGACCAATACGGAAATAGAGGATTTCATGGCGGAGAAGATGAAGATAAACCTATCAAGGTCAGCCATATCAAGAATAACAGAAAAAGTTCGGGATAAGATTACTTACCTAGCAAAGTAGACTACTGTCTTGGGTTTATTCTAGAATAGGATATAGTTTATCTGGATGCGGTTCATTTTTCTTCCCATGAGCATATAATACCATTTACACTTTATAATTGCTCAAAAAGGTTTTGGTGTATAAATCATAGCCCCTATAATAGATTTTATGAGTTCAGAATCAGGTTGAGTAATCATCTCAGTTATTTTTCTTTTGAGATTCAATATCTTTAAGGAATTTCATAGCCACTTTTTCTTTCATCCATTGTCATACCTTTTCAATAGGATTAAGTTCTGGGGTATAAGGAGGAATTCTGATGATCTTGATGTTTTATGGAAGGTCATATTCTTAGAAGCATGAAAGCCAGCATTGGCTAACATTTAATTATTTTACTTAGATGGAACGCCTAGCGCTATGCGGTCGTCTGTCATCAGGATTTTAAGTTCTTTCGGATTTTGTTTGCTAACCCTCTGAGAGGGGACAAGAATCTTGTAGAAAACCCTCGAAAAGACCATGAGACCCTGATGATCTCTCCCAATAGAAGCTATTCCCTGTGATAGGTGAAAAGCAACCCCATAACCAAAGCGATTGACAGCTGTACTGATACTTACCAATCGGCTTGACACCTTAGGAAACCAATAAACGCTTATGTTTGGTCATCAATCCAAAACGAGATTCATCTTGAAAATAAAGATTGAAGGAATCAAACTTATCCTCATCTATTATGTTTCTAATCTTAAGCAGCTTATCAGGATGTGTTTTTAAAGTCTCGTTCAGCCTCTTTATCTTTTTTATGACGAGAAATTCTGGACACTTTTAACGTATTATTGTGATGTTTTCAGCAATGCTTATGAAGTGAGGGTATATTTAACACTAGACTGCTATTTTCAATGCAACCAATCTAGTAACTCAACATAACTAGTAATGGTTGTTAAAGGATCTGCAAACTTTGCTGCTTAGGTTCGTTCTTCAATCACTGGGGTATTGCTGCCATGCTTTTTCCTTGCCAATAATTTCTTTCAACAGAATTGAGCATACTTCCTCTTCCAACCATAAATAGTCTTACGACAAACCTTAAGTCTGGGGATTAAGTCCTTAGCATAAGTCACTTTTCCCTGTTTTACCAAGAGAAGCATCTTAACTTTACCTTTATTTGTACGAATATTTTGCTTGGCAAGAGATTCTTCAGTTAGCTTACAATCTCTTTTAGTTGTATGTCTATTTGTATTGCCATAGAAAATTATTTTAGTATGGAGCAAGTGAATAAATTATGTTATCTTCGTGATGAATTACTTGATTATAAGTTTTTTTTTAAATGTTGCTTGATAGCCCTTAAATGATTTTAAACTATACATGTTAGGTTTTTCGGTTTGTAAGTGTGTAAAGTGTTTGTTTTATGAGAAGAAGGTTGTTACCCTATTTTATTGGGTTATCATTAAAAAAAGGTTCGTTTTTGCTCTTTTTGATTCTAGTGGGGATTCAAACTTCCTATGCTCAAAAGATTGTTACAGGTAAGGTTACAGATGATAATGGTTTGCCTTTATCTGGTGCAACCATCATAAATACAACATCACAGACAGGAGTAATTTCTGATTTTGATGGGCAATTTCAAATTCAAGCCAATGAAGAAGACGAGATCGTGTTTTCCTACATTGGTTTTGAAGATCGTGTTATTCTGTCCCCTTTTGGTGAGAATATTGTGGTTCAATTAATTCCCTCAACAGGATTAGACGAAGTTGTAATTACAGCCTTAGGAATTGAGAGGTCAGAAAAAGCTCTAGGCTACTCGGTTCAAAATATACAAGCCCAACAATTGTCAAAAATAAAATCTTCAAATATTGTCAGTGCTATTTCTGGTAAGGTTTCCGGGGTGAGTATTAGAAGCTCTTCTGCTGGACCAACCGCATCTGCCAACATAACAATTCGAGGAACTTCTTCTCTGGTAGGTAATAACCAGCCTCTATTTGTAGTAAATGGAATGCCCATTACCAATGACTTATACAATTTTGACAACGGACTTAATGGTTCAACAACCATTGATTTTGGTAATGCTGCACAGATTATTAATGCCGATGATATTCAACAAATAAGCATCCTTAAAGGACCTGCTGCATCAGCATTATATGGATCAAGAGCTGCCAATGGTGTAATTTTAGTTGAAACCAAAACAGGTCATATTAAATCAAGAGGATTAGGAGTGGAGATAAATACAAGTGTTACAATGTCTACTCCATTAAAACTTCCAAGATACCAAAATACCTATGGTTATGGAGGCGGAGGAAAGTACAGCTATAAAGATGGATCTACCTTTATTGGAGCAGATGACAATTATGATGCTTATGCTGAAAATTGGGGCCCAGAAATGAATGGACAGAACGTTATTCAGTTTAACTCAGATGGGCAACCAGTGCCATTTACAGCTGCTCCCAAAAACATTCGTAACTTTTATGAGGATGCTTTGACCCATGTGACCAATTTATCCATAAACAATATGACCGAGGACAGCCAAAGTCGCTTTTCCTATACCCATATGGGCAACCAAGGCATACTGCCAAATACATCACTGCAAAGAAATACTTTCCAAGCAAGTGTAGGAAAATTACTATTTAATGAGAAACTTGATGTGCAGTTCAATTCTATGTTTGTCCGTTCGTTTTCAGATAATATTCCTAATTCAGGATATGATGAGTCATCGTCTGTGATGTATGTATGGCTATGGTTTCCGAGACAAACTGAGATTGCGGATATGAGAGATTATTGGCAAATTGGAAAAGAAGGTATTCAGCAACAATACATTGAAAACCTTTGGGGTAATAACCCCTACTTCATAATGCATGAAAATACCAATGCATTTCAAAGCAATAGACTAATCTCAAATGTTCAGCTGACCTATGATTTCAATCAATTTGCCAATTTGAGGATACATTATGGAGTAGATTATTTAGATGAGCAACGTCAGTTCAGAAGAGCTCCATCAACAAAAGTTGTACTTAACGGAAGTTATAGGGAAGATGAAATATCCTTTATTGAAAGAAATGCAGAGTTTTTATTCAACTTTAACCCTACACCCGAAAGGGATAATAAATTTGATGTTGATTTACGTATTGGAGGAAACTTGATGCATCAAACTGCCCTTACAGGGATAGCAAACAATCCTGAATTACAGATATTTGGAACCGAAGATTCAGTTTATACCTTAACAAATTCCAGGTCTGGAGTTCTTGTTGAATCTAAACGCAGCGCTTCCAAGATTAACAGCCTTTTCGGTTTATTCTCGGTTGATTATGATGATTGGGCCTACTTAGACTTAACTTATAGAAATGATTGGGCTAGTTCATTAGTCAGTCCAATTTTAGGTAATGAAGAGTCGAGATTCTCTTATGGTTATCCTTCTGTTTCTAGTAGTTTAGTCCTTAGTGAAGTTTTACCACTGCCATATGCCATCAGTTTTCTTAAACTAAGAGCTTCCTATGCAGAGGTTGGAAATGCTGCCCCACCATATTCTTTCCAGAGTACTTTTACTCCTCAATCCCCATACGGGAGTAGTCCGGTATTTTCTACTAGTAGACTAATTCCGGACCCCGAGGTAAAAAATGAAACGACTACGGCTACAGAGTTGGGGATTGATCTTCGACTTCTTGATGGTCAGTTAAATCTTGACTTGACTTATTATAAGATGAATAGTTTTAACCAAATCATCACTCTACCGGTAGGGAAGTCAAGTGGATATGACTATTATTTAACAAATGGAGGTGAAATTAGTAACAAGGGTTTTGAAATATCCTTAGAATCAAATATTGGTTATACCAAATATTTTCAATGGACACAAGTAATTAACTTCAGTAGAAATAGAGCAATTGTAGAATCTCTTCCTGATGTGATCAAGAGTGGACAATATTCCATCGTTGCTGATGTATTTCCTAATGATCCTGGGAGTTCTGATCTTGAATATGTAGCCCAGCGGGGAGAACTCTTGGGTCAACTAGTTGGGTTGGGTTTTCAGCGTGGTCCTGATGGTCAGATCATTCATGAAAAGGGGTTACCTCTTTTGACTTCAGAAAAAGTATCTGCAGGATCTTATCAGCCTGATTTTTTATTGGGTTTATACAATCAATTTCGATACAAAAATATTGAGCTTGGTTTCCTGATTGATGGTCAGGTTGGTGGACGTGTGTATTCGAGACAACATGCCCTTTTGGCTACTAGTGGTTCTATCATCAACAATGATGACCCGAATTTGCCTCTTTCCACCCTAGAAGGAAGAACCGCATATAGTGTCAGCTATCCTGATGGCTCCTCCAAGCCTACTTATACCCTTGTCCAAGAAGGTGGTGTTGTTGCTCCGGGTCTGATGTATGACCAAGCGGGAAATTTGGTTCCCAACACGGTTCAGGTTCCTGCAGGTGGGGCTAGTTATGCCGGTTATTTTTACAATTACTACGGTAATGGATTTAATAGGGACAATATCGAAGCCTCAACCTATGATTCTACTTTTTTCAAGTTAAGAGAGGTGAGTTTAACTTTCGAATTGAAATCTGAATTAATTAATGCATGGGGTATGCAATCTGCATCCGTCTCTCTTATAGGCAGGAATTTATTTTTATTTACTAGTGTCCCCACCATTGATCCTGAAGTTTATTCGATTAGGAATGGAATATTTGTAAACGGTTATGAAAGCAATTCCATACCTTCTACAAGGAGTTTTGGAATCAACCTAAATCTCTCATTCTGATGGAAAGTAAATTATCACAGCATTCGGTCATACTATTTGCGATTTTTGCTTTTTTAGGATGCAACGACTTTGCAGAAATCAACAACAATCCTAATGAACCCGTAAATGTTTCAACTTCGGTGCTTCTCACTTCTGCGATGCGTTCAAGTATCAACACTGCAGACAAGGCATCTTTTCTTTTATCCAATAACATTTCTCAATTAACTGCAAGGACAGTAAGAAGGGAAGTTGATGCCTACAACTGGAATGCTTTTCCAGTGGTTTGGGAAGGATTTTACGAGAGCCTTACCAATGTTGAAAAGGTAATAGATAAAGCTTCAGAAGATGGAAATGACAAAACAATAGGCGTTGCACAGGTTTTGCGTGCTTGGATTTATTCTCAGCTGACTAATGTATATGGAGATATTCCTTATAGTGAAGCCATAAAGGGTGAGAGTTTGAATTTCACTCCAACCTATGACCGACAAGAAGACATTTACACGGATTTATTGCAACGGCTTAAAGGTGCTGTAAATTCTCTAAGAGGTAGTGGAACGATAGAAGGAGACATCATTTATCTCGGAGATTCAGAAAAGTGGATTAAGTTCGGTAATTCCTTAATACTTCGATTGCTAATGTACTCTTCTAAGGTGAGAGATGTTTCCCAGGATTTTCGTCAAATTGTGGAGCAAGGGGCTATATTTACTTCTAACGATCAACAAGCAGTACTTGATTTTCCAGATGTTTTTCCCAATCAATTTTACACCTTACCTCTTAAACAAGGTGATTTTGATGATGTCAATATGTCAAAGTCATCTGTTGATGTGATGGTTGATTATAAAGACCCTAGGTTAAATCGATATGCTCGGCCTGATAATTTGGATTTTGACAATCCCACATTTTCAGGATATAAAAATGGTCTGGGAGCTCAGTTCGGCTCTCGTTTAGGATTGGCATATTTTGACTACCCTGGTCATATTACTGCTAATACTTTTGGCATTCCTTATGCTGACGGTATATTGATGACTTATTCGGAAGTTGAATTCTTGATTGCTGAAGGCATATTAAATGGTTGGATTGAGGGAGACATTGAATTCCATTATAAGAGAGGGATAAAATCTTCACATGATTATTATCAAGTCAATTATGGACCTTTTGGATGGACAGACTTTGAAGATTTTTATTCTAACTCTGGTGTAAAGTATAATGAACCAATGGATTTGTGGGAGCAAAAATGGCTTAGTCTTTATTTCACTGCTCTTGATCCTTACTTTGAAGTTCGAAGATGGTATTTGGATAGTGGAGGTTGGGATGGACTTCGATTTCTCTCGCCTCCTGAAGGAATCAATAACAACGATTATAAATTGCCCTTGAGATTTTTATATCCTGGACAAGAGCAAAGTCTAAATCAGGAAAATTATAATGATGTAAGGTCTCGATATCCTATTGATAAATTAATCAATGGAAAAATGTGGATAATTGATTATTAATTGAGACGTTTTTTTTCGATATATCCTCGGGTTTTTTATCCATCGTTCATTGTTATTGCTGCATTTGTAATCATTGTCATTACTGGGGGAGAGGGCATTCGACTATTTTTTGAAAGTTTTTACAAACAGATTACCACCTATACAAGCTGGTTATTCGTTATAGGAGTAAATATTTTCTTTTTTGTTTGTCTTTGGATTGCTTTCGGCAAGTATGGCAAATATAGACTAGGTGGTACAGATTCTAGACCGGAGTTTAATCTATTTTCGTGGCTGTCCATGCTGTTTTCAGCCGGTATGGGGATTGGACTGCTTTATTTTAGTGTTTTTGAACCTATTTCGCATTTTACCAATCCTCCGATGGCTACTGATTCGAATCATGAGAATGCAATTCAAGCACTTACTTTTACTTTTTTTCACTGGGGATTGCATGGATGGGCAATATTCTGTATCGTAGGACTAGCAATAGGATACTATGCTTTCAATAAAAAACTGCCATTTTCAATTAGGAGTCTTTTTTTTCCACTGCTAGGCAAAAGGATTTATTCGATCTGGGGGGATATTATTGATATTGTGGCGGTGGTTACCACATTATTTGGTGTGGCTACATCTTTGGGGTTTGGTTCTTCCCAAATTGCCACTGGATTAAATTACCTGTTTGAGATTGAATCAGATTTAACGAATAAGATATTGATTATTACGGTGATTACCATAATAGCGACTATTTCAGTGGCTACTGGTTTGAGAAAGGGTATTCTTTTTTTAAGTCGGTTAAATATCATTATTGCCACAATATTTTTGGTTGTCATTTTGCTCTTGTCAGATACATTTGGCATCATTAGAATTTTCACGGAAAGTACTGGAGAATATCTCAGTCGATTTATTGAGTTGGGAACTTGGTCATCTGCATTTATTGATCCCACGTGGCAGAATGAATGGACGATTTTTTATTGGGGGTGGTGGATTGCTTGGGCACCATTTGTGGGGATGTTCATAGCTCGGATTTCTAGGGGTCGGACTATTCAAGAATTCATTCTTGGTGCTCTATTTGTTCCTACTTTCTTAACTTTTTTTTGGTTTAGTACTTTGGGTGGGTCTGCTCTACAATTGGAACTTCAAATGCCTGGCATTATTTCTACGGAGGTAATGAAGGATAGTTCCACATCATTGTTTATTTTTTTAGAACAATTTCCTTGGGCGAGCATAACCAGTTTTGTTTCCATGCTGATGATCACTATTTTCTTTGTTACCTCATCTGATAGCGGGTCTTTGGTGATTGATAGTATATCTGCAGGTGGTAAGATTACTGCTTCAGTTGGGCAGAGAATCATTTGGTCTTTAACAGAGGGAGCGGTTGCTATAGCTTTGCTTGTGGGGGGAGGACTAAATGCCATGCAAGTGGCCAATGTCAGCTCTGGTATTCTATTCTTGTTGCTTTTATTTCTTGTAACCTTTCTACTCATAAGGTCTATTAGGCGTCTTCATCGAAAAACGGTTAGCAAAATCCGATAAGAATAGCATTGTCCCCGATGAGCAATATGGGTGGTGAACGAGTATTCATATCCCTGCATTTCCAATAAGTGCTCTTATCGGAAGTTTATCATTTCATTTTGTAAGTAGTTGGAAATCTTTATTTTCAATTTTTAAAAATTCACTGAGCTCTACATTTTTATTGTTTTTTTCTCCCTAAATCGCTTATAATGATGATCTAGATTACATAGATTACTCAAAGATGTGGGAAGATGCAGTAGAAAGTTGGACTAAAAAAGTCCATGAACTATACAAGCAAATAGGGTTTGACTATAAAACCTATTCCTTCATCAATGACGATGGCGGTCCAAAGAGATAAAACCTGAATTTATTTGCAGTTTTTTCCACTATAAAGTGATTAGGGCCATAAATAATTGGTTAATTGCATGAAGCAGGGAACGGTGGTTTGGTGAATGTTAGATAATTCTGAGCGAAAAACTGACAATTAAGTACAGATAGAACTCTCCAAGAGCTAATATCTTGTGTGAAACTTTGGGCATCCCAAAACATGGCGTACATAGTTTGTACGTTAATAACATTCCAGCCGCTAATGCCTGGTTCATTATTATTATTGAACACAATAGCATATCGAAACATATGGGACATATCAGTCACTCGTCTGACGTTCCATGAGCTAAGGTCTTCATTGAAGCTGATTGCTTCATAAAACATCGCCCTCATATTGGTCACATTACTGACATCCCACTTGCCGATATTTCCTTTAAACCCTGAAGCCTTTTGAAACATACTCCTCATATTGGTCACATTACTGACATCCCATGAACCAATGCCTTCATAAGATTGATCCTCTTGCTCCCATAAACCTACGAAGTTGTGAGCTCCATAAAACATCCATGCCATATTTCTTACATTACTGACATCCCATCCACTGATATCTTGATTAAAAAAACTAGCTTCATAAAACATATACTGCATATTGGTCACATTACTGACATCCCATTTCCCCATATTTTTATCTCCGGAGAAGCTTCTAGCATCATAAAACATACCCTCCATATTGGTCACATTACTGACATCCCAATCACCTATCAAACTCTGGAAAAAACGGGCATTATTAAACATATATTCCATATTAACCACACTACCGACCTCCCATTCATCAAGATTTACTTGGAGTTTAGTAGCCCCTTGAAACATAAAAGACATATCTTTCACCTTACTGACATTCCAATCAGAAAGCACTGGAAATACAAGGGCAGTAGCATCCTTAAACATGGCGCGCATGTTAGTCACATTACTGACATCCCAAAACTCAAGTTCTTGATTAAATGCAATTGCGCCGTTGAACATATTGTCCATATATTTTACATTACTGACATCCCAAGAACCAATATTTTGATCAAACATGGTAGCACCTGAAAACATATGGCTCATAACGGCAACATTACTGACATCCCATTTACTGATATCGTCATTAAATGTTGTGTTATCTCTAAATAATCTCCACATAGAATTAACAAATGTGGTATTTACGTATTGAAGGTTGCTACCACGTCTTACTTCACTATTTAGTATTGCAGTATCAGCAATAAGATACTTTTGAGATGATTGATCGCTGGGATCAATTAGTACACGCTGACCAATTAATGACCGAGCACAATCCCTTGCTTTGATGATTCCATCTTCTTCGTATAACGGGTCCGTCCCAGAAGGGCAAGCAGCGGTAGGCTGCGTAGTAGTTGGTTGATTCGTAGTAGTAGTAGTGGTAGGTTGATTCGTTGTCGGTTGATTTGTTGGAGTTGTAGTAGTGGGTTGGGTATTAGTAGTCTGCGTATCGGTAGGTTGATTCGTTGTCGGATCATCGTCCTGATCATCTCCACCTCCAGATGATTCTACCTCTGTAAACAAAGCCTCTAATGAACAATCACCCCCTACGTCAAAACGCACTTGCTCATTAGTCAAATCTATATCATCAGGACAACCAGAACCCGATGCACGCCACCGATCAAATTCGTAACTATCATCCGGCTCAGCGGTAATGCGAACTTCCTGACCAAAACCTCTTTCCTCTTCATCACTATCCACACTACCCCCAGTGCCACCTTCAGCAGTAATGCTGTATAATACCTCGGTAAACACCGCCTTGATTGCACAATCTTTAGTCGCTATGAAAGAAATAGTTCTCTCCTCTACATCAATGTCCGGAGAATCCTCTTCACCACAACTGAATACCCATTCTTGAAAGGCATAATGCTCATTGGCAGTGGCTGTAACCTCCACCTCATCCCCATAAACAAGATTCTCCGATGGTGTAATCATTATCTGTCCATTCTCGTTTTCTTCTATCGTAATCGTCTGAGGAGACTTGGTAAAGACCGCTTCCAAACTACAATTACCCTCAATAGAAAATTCCAATTCAGGATCAGAAGCATCCGCTATGACTGGACAATCCGTATCCTCTATTGTCTCCCATCGCTCAAATACATAACCCTCATCAGGCGTTGCTGTCAAGGAAATGGTCTGACCATGTTCCTTGGTTAAAGAATCATCACCTCCTAATGACTGACCTTCTGCATCACTTACTGAGCCTCCATCTGATAAGGAAGCACTGATGGTATATTGTGCTTTTTCAAACACCGCCTCCAACCGGCAATTCCCTTCAACCACGAACTCAGCCACAGGATCTGTATCACTAGCAAGTGTGGGACAATTTGCAGACGATGTCCCTCCTTCAGTTGTCCATCTACTAAATTGATACCCTTCTTCAGCAGCAGCTGTCAAAGTGATGCTCTCTCCATAGACTATATTGATGCCTGTCTCAGAATCTTCATTGGTAACGCTGCCTCCCTCAGAAGATATCGCTATGATGGTATAGCTAACCTTTTCAAATTCCGCTTCTATCGTACAATCTTCCAATACCGTAATCGATAGGCTTGATTCGTCATCGTTTAAATCACCACAATCTCCAGACCAACCCTTGAAGGCATAATGTTCATCAGCGGTTGCTGTAACCTTCACCTCATCACCATAAACTACACCCTCTGATGGGCTAATGGTTATCTGTCCATTTTGGTTTTCTGCTGCGGATATCATACGAGGAGCTTTTTCAAATACCGCCTCCAATCGACAATCCCCTTCTACCACGAACTCCGCTTCAACATCTGTAGCATCCTCAAGAGTAGGACAATCATCACTTGTCCATCCACTAAATTGATAACCCTTGTCAGGTATTGCCGTCAATGTCGCAGTCTGATCATAAACTATGGATAATCCCTCATCAACCTGCTGTCCATCTCGGACCACACTACCTCCCTCAGAAGATGTCGCTGTGATGGTATAGCTAACCTTCTCAAAAATCGCCTCTATCGTACAATCAGATACCAGAGTAATCACTATGCTTGATTCATCGTTATTTAATCCTGACTTTCGAACTTTTTTGAGTAATTTTTAACACTTAAACGTCTGTATTTCAATTATATAGATGATATATTTTGGATTTATTTTGTGAAATGTGTCCATGTGAGATACTTTTTTATAGC
>MPMN01000001.1 GCA_002238525.1 Flavobacteriaceae bacterium bin25 | reverse complement strand
GCCTGCCCATCAATCTTTGGTATAACTTCACATAGTTTACCTAATCGCTTCATTGACATAACAACAAGAAAAACATAGATTTGATAGGACAAATATATACAAAATTCACAGGATAATTCTCTAGCTAATTCGGATAAAATAACTTGTTCATCTATAGGTCAATGTCTAATACCACAACGATACCTTAAGGCAAGTTTGTCATACATATGTATTGTATTTGTTAGGAGTACCTATTTCACAAGAAATTAAAGATGAGTAATTCTTTAAACCTTTGATATGTATATTTTAATGATTAATAGAATAAGTAATGGGTAATGGGTAACTTTTTCATATGTGTAGTGCTGATTTGTAGTTTTTTATGAGAAACATCTAATTTGCATCCCATCTATACTAATTGAGAAGAATTGTAATATCAGCAGATTGCAAGTATGATGGAATGTTCAAAGGAAAACGATATCAAGAAAACGTAAAAAAAGTTGTGCATAGTATATTTTAAAAACCCAGGAATGATGATTAACAAGTACTTACAAAATAAAATGATAAACTTGCGCATAGAGGTCAGAGATGCTTTTTCAAGATTTTAAAGTGATATGGTTGTTTTAGGTAGGACTGTTGCAATCTTCGGGGCTTTCATTTTCTATGCTCCCTCGTTTTCTATTGTTGCTATTGCACAGGAATCAAGTCCGATGGAGTCTTTTTTATCCTATATCGAAACAAAAATAGATTCTGAATTTATGGAAGCGATGATTCATAATGATGATACCGAACTTTTATCTCTTGAGCGGAGTTTATATGCACTAAATACTCAAGAGTCGGTTGAATTAGAAAGTCAGAAAAAATACTGGATATCTTATCTGATATTTAAACACTCTGTTTTTTATCTCAGAAATCAGCAACCCTCAAAAAGTGAAACCAGGATAAGATATGCCATGGATATTCTTGAAGGGACAGAAGAAATAAACTCTGAAAATCAGGCTCTTTTAGCCTTAATAAAAATCTTTAATTTTCAATTTGTTCCGAAGCACAAGTTTTTAGGATATAGAAAAAGTCTAAATAAAAATCTAAAACAATCTATACAATTGAACAATAACAATCCAAGAGCAGTTTATGCCCAGGCTGTATTTGATTTTTATACTCCGAGAATATTTGGCGGAGGAAAAAAAACCGAATCACTATTATTAAAAGCCCTTGATTTACCCTTCCAGAACACGTCTATGGCTTATGGACCAAGCTGGGGAAAAGAAGACACATTGGGATTATTGATTCAGCACTACATCAAAAAACAAAATCAAGATTTAGCTAGTAGATATTTGAATCTACTCGAAAAAGAATTTCCCAATTCGGGATTATTGGATTCTTATAATTTGCAGATTAAGCCCACAAAATGAAGAGTAATAAACTTTACTTTACAATACCTGAACTTCTTCTTTCAATGATATGCCAAAAAGATCATGTATTTTTTGTTTGATTTTCTGAGCTAATTCTAGGATTTCTCTCCCGGAAGCATTACCATAATTGACCAAAACCAGGGCTTGATTGCGGTGTACACCGGCATCTTGCTTTTTATATCCTTTCAATCCGGCTTTCTCGATTAACCATGCAGCCGGAATTTTAATTCCTCTGGGATCATCATAAAAAGGAATCTTAGGATATTTTGAACTTAATTCCAAAAATTTTTGTTCTGGGACCACAGGATTTTTAAAAAAACTACCGGCATTTCCTATTTTTTCTGGGTCGGGTAATTTTCTAGAGCGAATGGCTATGACTGCTTTTGCAACGGAATGGATTGTGGGATCCTGGTTGTTTAATTCACTTTTAATACTCCCATATGAGCATTCAATTTGGTGGTATGGTAATAGATTCAGTATTAGCCTTACGGACAAAATGACGAATCGATTTTTCTTTTCGGCCTTGAATATCGAATTTCGATATTCAAACCGGCAGTCTTCTTTGTCAAACTTGACTATCCTATGGTTTTTCAAATCATAAGCTTTACAAGAGAGAAAAACTCTTTTTAATTCGACCCCGTAGGCTCCAATATTTTGAATAGGCGCCGCGCCTACCTGACCGGGAATTAGAGCTAGATTTTCGAGACCTCCAAAATTTCTTTCCAAAGACCAAAGCACCAAATCATGCCATTTTTCTCCTCCTTGAACTTCTAGTTCAACATTTTTTTTGTTCTTGGCTACAATTTCTATCCCTTTATTGGCCATATAGATGACCAGCTTATCTTCCAAATCATTAGTCAACAAGATATTACTACCCCCTCCCAGTATAATTACACCATTGGTTTTGTTCTGTTGAATAATCTTGGGGAGTTCGGAGGGGTTTTCAATCATTGAAAAAAAACTAGCCTTATGTTCGATACCAAAACTGTTGTACCTTTTTAGCGAAACATCCCTTTGAATCAAGCCCATTACAGGTTTTATTGATTGTTATAGACTTCAAGTCCTTTCGCAATGATTTCGACGGCTCTTTTTAGTTTTTTCCTATCCAACACGAAAGCAATACGAATTTGTTTTTTACCTAAAGAGTGGTCAGAATAGAACCCGCTTCCAGGAGCCAACATCACGGTCTGGTTGTTGTCAGAAAAACTAGTCAATAGATATCTTGAGAAATCCTCCGCATCCTCAAGGGGCAATTCAGCCATGCAAAAAAGAGCTCCTTGTGGAGAAACGACTCTTGCCTCAGGGATAGTAGTTCTTAGACACTCCACTAGTAATTCTTTTCGTAAACGATATTCCTCTACTGCTTGTTGAATATAGATCTTTGGAGACTTTATGGCCGCATGGCTTGCTATCAATGCCAAAGTAGGTGGTGATAGTCTGAGTTGGGCAAATTTCAAAATCTGGCTCAAAAACTCATGATTCCTAGAAACAATACACCCTACCCTTGCTCCACACAAACTGTATCTCTTTGATACCGAATCGATCATAATGGTATGATTACGGTATTTGTTGGAAGCCATAACAGAATAATGAGGTGATCCATCATATATAAATTCACGATACACTTCATCAACAATTAAAAAAATGTCGTGTTTGACTGCCAACTCACACAAGCCAATAATATGTTTTTTACCACATACATACCCTGTTGGGTTATTTGGATTACAAAGGACAATTGCCTTAGTTCGCTCGGTTATTTTTTCTTCAAATGCTCGTATCGGCAATAATTTAAAGTCATCCTTGAACTTGGCTACTATAGGAACCACATCCACGTCACAAGACCGAGCAAATCCATTATAGTTTGCGTAAAATGGTTCGGGAATAATTATCTGATCATTAGGATTACAAATCACATTGAAGCAAAACACTAGAGCTTCGCTAGACCCTGTTGTAACAATAATATCTTTAGTGCTAAGTTCAATTTGGTGTAAGGAATAGTAATCGCATAGCGTACGGCGATATTGTTCAGTACCTTCTGATTGACCGTAGGGCAACATTTTAAGGTTATTGTTGGCTACTTTTTCCATTGCTTCCACTGGAGCTGCAATATCTGGTTGCCCGATATTTAAATGTAAAACTTCTATACCACGGGCTTTTGCATCTAACGCATATCCCACCAACTTTCGTATTGGTGAAGAGTCCATTTTTGTCGCTTTATTGGAAAATCTGGGCATAATAATATATTGGGCAAAAGTGATATAATTTTTGCAACTAAATTGCTAGTTATCCGTCTTATTTCTAGCTGCAATTTCAAGTTGTAGGTTATTTTAGAATTAGAATTTTTTATAAATTATACTATAGTTAGGCATATGCTATTTATATGATGGAATTTGTAAGTCATCGAATCACCAAAGTCTTGTTGGTCTTTTCTTTCATAGCTTATACTATGTGTGCATGGGCTTCACAAGGCGGATACTTTGAGTTCTCCAATAACAAAAAACGACAGGTAGTAAGATTTGAATTAATCAATAATCTGATTGTACTCCCGGTTGAAGTCAATGGACAAAAACTACGTTTTCTTTTAGATTCCGGAGTCAATACCACTATTATATTCAACAACAACCAGATTATAAACCCACATCTAGAAAATGCTCAAAAAATTCTTCTACAAGGTTTAGGTGAAGGTGATCCGGTTACTGCCCATATCACCATTGAAAACACCTTAAAAATCAAGCACCTTGTTGCTAAACAACAAACAATTTTTCTGATTGATGAAACCGAGTTTGAATTTGCTAGAAGAATGGGCACGCAAATTGATGGTATTATAGGATCCTCTTTATTTTCAAGTTGCTTGATTACAGTCAAGTATGACTCCCAACAATTAAAATTCTTGAATTTTGAAAATAAACGGAAAAATTTTTGTTCCAGATGTTATGAGCTACCTCTGGAGATTGAAGAAAACAAACCTTATATCCACATAAAAGGGAAACTCAGTCCAGATCAACCCATTAAGGGTAAGTTTTTAGTTGATAGCGGTTCTGGTGATTCCGTCTGGTTATTTCCTGAATTAGGTAATATATCTATTGTCAAGCCAACTTTCGAAGATTTTTTGGGGCGTGCTATCAATGGAAACATTTATGGACAAAGAGGTAAAATCGCTTCCATTAGCTTGGGAGACAAAACCTTTAATGGGGTGAAAGTGGCTTATCCTAATCTACAGAGTTTAGAACATCTTTCTAGGTCAGATGGTCGCATCGGAAGTATAGGAGGAGAAATTCTGAAACGCTTTAGAGTGACTTATGATTATCGTAGCAAAAGACTTTACTTAAGATCGCTTAAGCGCAAAATTCAGCCTTTTTACTATAATATGAGTGGATTAGAAATCCAACATAATGGAGTGGAATTGACAAGAAAACAGATCACCAATAATTTGGGGGTAAAAAGATCTGAAGAAAACCAAGTTTCGGGGATTGAGGTTTTTTTACAACCGCAATTTAAATTGGAACTGGTCCCTGTGATTGAAATTTTTGAAGTTCGACCTCATTCACCTGCAGAAAAGGCGGGAGTTCAGCCTGGAGATATTTTAAAGCGAATCAATGGATCTTCGGTTTCAAAAATGAAAATCTCTGAAATTATACATCGCCTACAAAAAAAGCCTGGACAAAAATTAAGAATTGTGGTTGAGCGTAAAAGTCGAATGTTGAAATTCAATTTTACTCTCCAACCTCTCTTCGGTTAACCCAAGTTCTTTAACCTCGAACTTGCTCAAAATTGATGTGGGAGACTGATTGAAATCTGCTTTGCGATTTATAGCAAAATTTGATTTATCTCAAGTTTATCAACAACTGATTATGGTACTACTTACCGTATAGTCCAACTCTGGAAATAAACATTCTATAGCTTTATAAATCTTTCTTTTAGGGTTTTCTTTCATTGATCAAACCCCCTCAAAATCAAGGTTTGAACAGAGATAACTTTTAGAATTGTTCTATCCCTATAGCGATGTGGCACTTTGAGATAGAAATCATAAAACAACCTATACATCCTGACAATCCTAAATTGAAATTGCCGGAAATTGAAAACGCTCTACCCCTATATTTTCCATCTAAACCACTCATTGATGGCCCTGAGGTTATAAACCAAGAGGTCTAATTTTCTATAAGGCCTAGAGTAAATCCATTAATACAACTTTAGGATAAGATTTTCAATTACACACCAAAATCAACAACAAGGACTAACCAGTATGCTATTTTGATACAAGGTCTACATCAAATAAAGACCTTCGGAGGCTTGGATGAAAAGCCCCAAGAATTGAAGTTCTCTCTACTAATCATAAAAGCAAAAGCCAACCAAAAAATTCGAAAAATTTAAAATTTCTATTTTGCAGAAAGTTTGAATCAAAATATGGGAACCTACATTGTTAACGGCACTCTCTGCCTTAGTGGCAGTTTTTATTATTGCTTTGCAAATTTCCCCAATTTTTGAAGTCAAGGAAATTACTTTTGTGTACGCAATTTTTTGTGGCACTGATTCCTTCAAATGAAGATTACATCCAAATTTGACCCGTCCAAAATAGAAAAGAAATGGTACCAATACTATTTGGACAATAATCTGTTTGACTCTTATGTAGATCCTAAGAAAAAAGCCTATACCATTTTGATTCCTCCTCCAAATGTTACAGGTGCTTTACATATGGGCCATATGCTTAATAATACCCTCCAAGATATTTTGATCCGAAGAGCTCGTCTCTTGGGATATAATGCTTGTTGGGTTCCAGGGACAGATCATGCTTCGATTGCCACAGAAGCGAAAGTGGTTAAATGGCTAGAGGAAAAAGGGATCTCTAAGTCAAATCTAACCAGAGAGCAATTCATAGATTATGCTTGGCAGTGGACCAAAAAATATGGCGGTAAAATACTGGATCAGCTACAAAAAATCGGATGCAGTTGTGACTGGAAACGAACCAAGTTTACTCTAGATGAGTCCTTGAGTGCTTCAGTTATTGATGTCTTTATTGACCTATACAACAAGGGATTGATCTATAAAGGGTACCGAATGGTCCACTGGGATCCCCAAGCTCAAACAACTCTTTCTGATGAAGAAGTTCAATATGAAGAAATAAAAGGTAAATTGTATTACCTGAACTACCCAATCAAAGGTTCTCCTAAATATCTTACAATAGCTACTACTCGACCAGAAACGATACTAGGAGATACTGCATTGTGTGTACATCCCCAAGATAGGCGTTACGCTTCTTTTGTTGGTAAAACAGCCATCGTACCTATTGCTAATCGAGAAATACCAATCATTTCAGACTCCTATGTTGATAAAGAATTTGGAACAGGGTGTCTTAAGGTTACCCCAGCTCATGACCCCAACGACAAAGAACTGGGGGAAAAACATCAATTAGAGTTCTTAGACATCTTTAATCAAGACGGTACATTGAATGCATTAGGACTTCACTATGAAAATCAAGACCGATTTGTAGTTCGTCATAAAATCATTGAAGAGCTCACCAAATTGGGAAAACTAGTGAAAGCAGAAAATTATACCACAAATGTGGGCAAATCTGAACGAACCAGAGCAATTATTGAGCCAAAAGTATCTGAACAATGGTTCTTAAAAATGGAGGAATTAGCTCAACCAGCACTAAAAGCAGTCTTGGAAGAAGACATCAAACTATATCCCAAAAAATTTCTCAATACCTACAAATACTGGATGGAAAATATTCGAGATTGGAATATTTCAAGACAACTTTGGTGGGGACATCGCATTCCAGTGTACTATTATGGAAAAAATAAGGATTCTTTTGTGGTAGCCAAATCTAAAACTCAGGCCCTAAAAAAGGCGCAAGAAATCTCTAAAAACCCATCCCTTAGAGAATCCGATTTGACCCAAGACCCTGATGTACTAGATACTTGGTTTTCCTCTTGGCTATGGCCAATTTCTGTATTTGATGGGATTAGAAAGCCACAAAATCCAGAAATTAACTATTACTACCCCACGACCGCTTTGGTCACAGGGCCAGACATTCTATTTTTTTGGGTGGCTAGGATGATTGTCTCGGGATTCGAATTCCGTGAAGAAAAGCCTTTCCATAACGTGTTTTTAACAGGATTGGTCCGCGATCATCTGGGAAGAAAAATGTCCAAACAACTCGGCAATTCTCCTGATCCCAACAATTTGATTGGAACCTATGGAGCAGATGGTGTGAGAGTAGGGCTAATGTTATCTACAAGTGCAGGAAATGATTTGCTCTTCAATGAAAAACTTTGCAGACAAGGAAAAAATTTTTCCAATAAAATTTGGAATGCTTTTAGGTTAATAAAAAGCTGGAATGGAAATGCAATAACCCAACCCACCAAAGCTCAACTCCAAGCACTATATTGGTTTGAAAATCGATTTTTCCAGGCTCTTGGACAGATAAACCTCGCTTTTGAGCGTTATAGAATATCCGATGCCTTGATGATTACTTACAAATTGGTGTGGGAAGATTATTGTTCCTGGTTTTTAGAGATTATTAAACCAAAATATGGAGCTCCTATTTCTTCCGAAGTTGTGGATAAAGTGAAGGAATTATTTGAAAAGCTAATACGAATAATGCATCCATTTATGCCCTTTATCACTGAAGAAATCAATAGTCAACTCATAAAAAAAGCTCCGACTTTGATTCATGCAACTTGGCCAGAGTCAGCTGAGTTTGATGCGAATTGTCTTGATAATTTCCACTTGGTAAAACAAATCATAACGGGATTTAGAAACCTAAGAAAGCAACATAACATTCCCTTTACTTCTCCTTTAAGAGTCCATCAGATTGCTCCAGTGGCATCAAAAAATGAACCTCTTATTTATTTAGACTTATTTGGAGATTGTATTGAAAAAATTGGATATCTTACTATGGATACAAGCAAACCCGAACCCCAAGAAGGACTAACTCTTAGTGTGGATACATTTAGATTTTGGATCGCCCATATTTCAAACCAAAATAGGACACCATCACCAAAAAAAAATATTGGTGATTCCAAAGAAGCAATAAGAAATTATCTTAGGGGATTGATTGCTTCTTCCCAATCAGATGAAGAAAAACATTTTATCAAAAAAACAGAAAATGAATTTTTCCGGCTTCACAGTTTTTTGGATTCGATCGAAAGCAAATTGAAAAACACAAGATTTTTGGAAAACGCTCCGGTCAGCATCATCAAAAGAGAAAAGGAGAAAAAAGTCGATACCCAGAAAAAGATTCAGCAATTGATTCAAGACATCAAAGAGTTTTGATATTTCGCATTTTTTACGAATCTGCTTTTATCATTACGATAGGTTGAATTTAGAGAAATTACCTATAGTTTTAATAGTTTATCTCAATAAAATAGATTGAATTACATGTCTTTGAGGTGCACTTTTTAATGCATAACATCAAAAGTATATTTTCCAAGCGATTGATTTTTAACACTTATTTTCAATGGCTTTTCGTTATTTCTTACGTTTAAAAGTATGGAAGCAATTCCTGCTTTTGAAATACTTGGGTTATCTCCAATCAGTTGTGCACTTCCTTTTTCAACTTTAAAATGTACTTTGGTGTGATTGTCATTAGTTACTAAATTTTCTGCGGAATCTAAAACTTTGGCATTTAGGATGATGATATCATTATCGCCAAAATATCCAATCCTCATGCCAGATTTATCAACATCTAATTTTAATTCCTTTTTCTTTCCTGGGGTTATTACCGAATCAATGGCTACCTCTTTTCCATTAATATATCCTCTGGCCTGTAGTTCACCAGGGGAATATTTAGGGACCATAAAAATGAAAGGAGGATTTTCTAGATGTGAGGAAAAAGAATTCTTTTCTGGTATTTTTTTGTCAACCAAACTACCATTTAGAAACAAGGCGACCTCTTCACAATTGCTAAAAATCTTTATCTCTGTTGAAGAATCTTTGTTCCAATAATTAGCGATTTTTACCATCGGCCCGCCTACGGTTACCCCATTAAAATCAAATGATTCGGACGCTGGTCTTTGGCTCTGATAAAAATAATAGGTGAACTTAGGATTCCTGAATATATCACTAATCCCCGACGCTTCAAGGTCGTCTGAATAGCCCCGATTGTAGTCGAACATGACCCAATTTGCATGCCCAATGGTATGTTCTCCCCGTCGGTTAGAGTTGGCCGCTTCTTGAAAGTTTAATGCTTGTTGCAACAACCTCTTCTCCCCATATTCTCTCAATTGCCTGCTCGTCCTTTCTTCCTCATTTAAGTCGTTAAATGCCTTTTGGTTGAATCCTGCATTTTGTGCATAATACTCCCAATCACCATATTCTGCTATGAAAATTTTTCTACCCCCATTATTGTAGTCAGTCCAATAATTCGGTGGTTTGCTATGCTGACGGGCAGGAATATATAAATCATATGACTCATGGTCTATCCATCCGGCACTATAGATATCTAAAAAAGGGAGTTCCTCCTTCAATATTTCATTGGCTTTTATCATATACTCCTCTGTCATCCCTGACTCGTTTAGGGAAGGTTCCCAGAATACAACACTAGGATGATTTCTATCTCTCCTAACCATACCCCTTATATCGTTGTATGAATTCTTTTCAAATTCACCTTCTTGATAAAACTGCCAGCCCGGAATTGCATTCATAACCAACAAACCCAACTCATCGCAAGCATTTAAGAAAGATTCATCTTGAGGATAATGAGACAATCTAACAAGGTCGAATCCTGCTTGTTTTATCTTTACTGCATCCCTATAATTTGCTTCATTGGATATCGCATATCCAATGAAGGGATATTCTTGGTGTCTATTGGTACCACGGATATACATTTTTCTGTCGTTGAGAAAGAAACCTTCACCATTAATCTCAATTTTCCTGATGCCGACTTTTTGGGTCATACTATCCACATTATGTCCATCACTATATAACTTTGTTGTCAGAGAATATAAATGAGGTGATCTAGTGTCCCAAAGCTTTGGCTTATAAAGATCCCAAGAAATTTTAAATTCTCCGTCATGTCCTGATTTAATCAATGAGCTGTTGGAAACTTTCCTTATGGATTTCCCAACATCATCCCTCAGAATGACTTCAGCATATATTTCTTTTTCTTTTATAGATTCATTAATCGCATGAATCTTTATACTACAAGTTGCAGATTTAATTGATACCTCAGAAAAATGGACTAGCACTCCACCACTGCTAATCTTATTGGTCAATATCGGATCGGAAATATATACATTGTTTTTAATAACCAATTCAACATCTCTATAGATCCCACCATAATAGTTAAAGTCCAAATCACTTAGAGATTTTCCTGGTGGTATCACCGGGTTATCGGAATTGTCTACCTTAACCATTAATGAATTCTTTCCGTTTTTTAAATGATTTGAAATGTCAATGGAAAAAGGTAAATATCCTCCTTTATGATGTGCTATATAATCTTCATTTAACCACACATTCGATTCATGCATCACTCCCTCAAATTTTAAGAATACTTTTTTATTATCGTGGGGAACAATATCAAACTCCTTTTTGTACCACATAGTCCCCTGCCATTGATCATTTACAACCAATGGCTCTATTCTCGGTATGTGGGGGACCTTAATTGGAATACTATTTGTAAATAGACTATCCATACTGAATGTCCAATCTTTATTGAAACTGATGTGTTGTGGAGGATGAAGATCTAAATTGGACTCAATTTTCAAAATATAGGATAACAATCCTACTACCAAAACCGATAAAAAGGTCAAAAAAAATAATCTAATGCTATGTTTCATTAACTAAATTGAATGTTTTTTAAGACAAGTAGTGATGTAAATGCATTTTTATTGTAAGCCAATTCGTCCACTAAAAAACTTGTTGGGTAAGGTTTTTGTTCCAAAAAACTATATCATAAAGACTGATCATATTTGTATTAATCATCTCAGCATATAAAGCCCAGATACTACTAATGTTCTGTATTTTGTTGTGAATTTCAAATGAAGTGAAATTGTCAAATCGCTAATAGGATAATTATTCCAACGTGATTGTTTTATCATTGCCATTAATGGTTAATACATAAGAACCAGTGGTGCCTGTAAATAAAAAATTCTTATCAGCGGCATCCTGCTCTGAAAAATTGGAATCTATAGTATAACCTTCACCAGAATAAAATGCATAGTTGTTGTTGGTATCCCAAGTTCCGAAGGTTTGGAAAAAACGGAATATGCCACCACTGCTTAAAGCAATTTCTGCGGTCCAAACATTTTCAGTAACCTGAGGAAACTCGACAGTATCACTATTAAAGTCCCATCCGCCAGGGACAGCATCACCAACAGCCCATAGGGAAGGCAGTCTCGTCTCAATCTCCTCTAAGTTAATCATCTTATTATTGGCATCAATTGCTAGTGTATATGAACCTGGAATGCCAATAAACCTAAAGTTTTCGTCACCGCTCCCATCGTTTTCAAAATTTGCATCTATCTCAAATCCTTCATTTGAATAATAGGCATAATTATTATTGGTATCCCATGTTCCAAAAGTTTGTAAAAAACGGAATACTCCATGTTTCAACTCTATATTCGCAGACCATATTCCATCAATAGTTTGGGTGAATTCTACAGTATCATCATTGAAATCCCAACCGCCAGGGACAGCATCACCAACAGCCCATAGAGTACCGGTAGTTCCGCTAGTATTTATGGGTGTATCTGTAGTGGTGGAGTCAGTTTCAGTAGTGCCCTGTTGTTCTTCATCAGAATTATCCCCGAATGTAAAAGACGCTTCTAAATGGCAGTCCCCTTCTACAACAATCTGAATAATCTCATTCGTAGTATCAATCTCAGGACAATCAGAATCTGAAGATACACTCCACTGATTAAAAATATACCCATCGTCTGCTCGGGCTGTAATCGTAACTGAGTCTCCAAACTCAAACTCACTTTCACTAAATTCTACATTGCCCCCATCAGCAGACTTGGCACTAATGGTATATGAAACCTTCGTAAACGCTGCCTTGATTTCACAATCTTTGCTGGCAATGAAGGATATGGTCGTCTCTTCTGAATTAAATTCACCACAATTCCCTTCCCAAACCCCCAATTGATAATGCTCCTGGGCAGTAGCTGTGATAACCACCTCTTCACCATCATTTACTTCCTGAGTTGGTGTGATCTCTCCACCCTCATCTGCCGAAGTGCTGATTATTCTGATTGATTCGGTAAAAATCGCTCTCAGCTGACAATCTCCTACCACAGTGAATTCCAATTTAGGATCAGAAGCATCGGTTATCTTGGGACAATCAGTATCTTCGGCTGTCTCCCACATATCGAAAACATAACCCTCTTCGGGTGTAACAGTCAGAGTAACAGTCTGATCATGTTCCTTTATCAACTCGGATTCACTCACTGAACCTCCCTTAGAAGAAATAATAGTGATGCTATATTCTACCTTCTCAAATACCGCCTTAATTTCACAATTTTTGCTGGCTATGAAGGATATGGTCGCCTCTTCTGAATTAAATTCACCACAGCTCCCTTCCCAACTTTTCAACAGATAATGGTCTTCGGGAGTAGCCGAAATCACCACTTCTTCGCCATCATTCACTGTCTGGGTTTCGGTGATCTCTCCACCCTCACCTACTGAGGTACTAATCGTCCGGGGCGCTTGGACAAACAACGCTTCCAAGCTGCAATCACCAGCAACAGTGAAAGATACTTTGGTATTCGAAGGATTTACAAAGGTTGGACAGTCTGTATCTTCTGCCGCCTGCCATCCACTGAACTCGTAACCCTCATCAGGGACTGCAGTAAAAGTGGCAGTCTGTCCCTGTTCTCTTGATAATTCCGCCTCGTCCACACTACCTCCAGCAGTTGAAGTGGCTGTGATGGTGTAGCTAATCTTTTTAAACTCACCCCTAACCTCACAATTTTTTGAGGCAGTGACCGCTATTTCCAAATCATCCTTGCTAAAACTACCGCAGTCGCCCGTCCACTCTTTCAATTGATAATGCTGTTGGGCAGTGGCAGTAATTTTTACCGATTGACCGCTCTCTATACTACTTTGACTACCCGATATCGTTCCACCGGGTCCCGCTGATGTAGTAATGGTAAATTTAGCTGGTGGTGTTGAGATGGGATCAACATCCTTATTAGTACAAGAAAATAAATTCAGTGTAGTTACGACAATAAGAAGAACTATAGAAGAAGAATTGTTTCGGAATATCATGATTTGATTAATTATAGGGTGATGTTCATTTGAGAATCTTTATACATACGATAATTACTCCAACGTGATTGTTTTATCATTGCCATTAATGGTTAATACATAAGAACCCGTAGCGCCTGTAAATAAAAAATTCTTATCAGCGGCATCCTGCTCTGAAAAATTGGAATCTATAGTATAGCCTTCAGCAGAATAAAACGCATAGTTGTTGTTGGTATCCCAAGTTCCGAAGAATTGGAAAAAACGGAATATTCCACCACTAGTTAAAGCAATTTCGGCAGTCCAAACATTTTCAGTAACCTGAGGAAACTCAACAGTATCACTATTAAAGTCCCAACCGCCAGGGACAGCATCGCCAACCGCCCAAAGGGAAGGCAATGCCTCATACTCCTCCAGTTTAATCGTCTTATTTTTCGCATTGATTGTTAAGGTGTATAAACCAGGAGTGCCAATAAACCTGAAGTTTTCGTCTCCGCTCCCATCGTTTTCAAAATTTGCATCAATCTCAAATCCTTCATTTGAATAATAGGCATAATTATTATTGGTATCCCATGTTCCAAAAGTTTGGAAAAATCTAAATATTCCAGTGTTTAATTCCACATTTGCAGACCATAGTCCACTAATCGTTTGGGTGAATTCTACCGTATCATCATTGAAATCCCAGCCGCCAGGGACAGCATCGCCAACAGCCCAAAGGGAAGGGAATGGTCCAGAACCTATTAAACTGACGGTCTTATCATTATCATTTATTTCTAAAATGTATTCTCCCGCATCACCTATAAACCTAAAGTTATTGTCTCCATCACCGGCATTCTCCAACTTGGAATCAATGGTATATCCCTGATCAACAAAGTGTATATAAGAAAGCCCACTTGCCCAATCATCTTTTGTAGTAAAGAATCTAAACGTACCAGGAGAAAGATTAACCGTAGCCCTTCTTAGTCCGAAAATCGGCGATTCCACCAAAGTTGCATCATCAAAATTCCAACCACCTGGTAAAGCATCACCTAAAGCATAATATGGCTTAGAAATCCTTGCATCAAGTTCGATGGTTTTAACCTGGTTATCAATCTCCAAGGTGTAAAGACCCGGAATGCCATCAAAAACGAAATTATCGTCATTGTCATTGGCACCCTTTAGTTTTGAATCTATTCGGTAACCCCTATTGATGAAGTACTGGTAGCCAATTCCTGAGGTCCAATCTCCTTCTGACTGAAAAAATCTAAACTTATTTTCTGCCAAATTCAATTCAGCAATATTTTTACTTGTTGCACATGACAGTTCTACGGGATTATCCCAACTCCATAGGGCATCAGGAACACCATCACCCACAGCCCATAAGGTCCGACAACTGTCATCTGATTCATAATTGTCATTAAAAATATCCATCCCTAAAGTCGGATTGCCGGAATGATCAAACAAGGTGGCATTATCCCAATGAGATCCTTCTCCAGACAATGTTGAACAACCCGTTGAAACCCACGCCGGCTCCCAATAAATCAGTCCAAATCCATCCCCATCTCTTATTTCACTTTTCAAATCCAAGAGAAAATCCAATTGACCTTGCTGATTGGCAGGATAAACCGATTTGTATAAAATGTTATTCGCCGTGTCTGCATTTTCAAGCGTAAAAGGATAAGCGGTTTCTACAATCATCACCTTTTTATTGAAATTTGAACCTAAGGTTGAAACAGCATCGGAAATATCAGAAACCTGATATTCAGACCATTGCGGATAATAGGAAATCCCTATCCAATCGAAATTCGTGATGCCATTTTCTTTAGCTCGTTCAAACCACCATAGAGCATTTTCAGGCTGGGCAATGTGTAACATGATTTGCACTCTAGATTCATGTTTTATAGAAATGTCCCTAACAGCTTGAATGCCTCTATTTATGAGAAAAGCATTGCGCTCCCAATCAATTTCAAACCAACCACCCTCCTTGTTTAATATATTTCCATTGATTTCATTACCAAGTTGTACGATTTCAGGAAGCAGTTCTTTATCGGCAAGATTATCTAAGGTTTCAAATGTGAAATCATATAACCTTTGACCCAAATCTTGCATATTGTCTACAACATCTAACCAAGCTGAGGGTACCACTTGATTTTGTGGGTCAGCCCAAATATCAGAATAGTGAAATGCCAACAAAATATCCATCCCCAATTCACTAGAACTACTTATAGTTTTCTCTACGTCCTCAATGCTAGAATAGGCTGTCCATTCTGAAGGATTATTCCATAAACGTACTCTAACCAAATCATTACCAGCATTTTTAAATATCTCATAAGGATTCGCACTATTTCCAGCAAGGTCATTATACCTTGCTCCGCAGTCTATCATTTCGTTTAGATAAGAAAGGTCGGAACCCACATAAAATTTCTGTTCAAAAGGATTTTGGACCTCAACATCAAATTCTTCTAAATTGACCACCTTATAGGTTGTATCACATCGTAATAACAGCGTTAGAAGTATGAATGAAACCAAAAAATAAGTTGCTTTTCCAATCATCTTTGATACGTACATTTAATACCCCGGGTTTTGCTCTATTATGCCATCACCTTCAAGAATCACTTCGGCAGGTATAGGAAAAAGAAGATGTTTTGAACTTGCGCTTGTTGCTCCACGTTCTATTGCTTTTTCAATAAACTTTCCATGCCGCACTAAATCTTGCCTTCTATGACCTTCAGAAAAAAGTTCTCGCCCCCTTTCATCCAAAATGGCGTCTCTGAATTCCTCCAGGGTCATATTGCCCCATTGGGGAACGCCAGCTCTATCTCGAACTTGATTCACATACTGATATGCATCAGATGGACCTCTCTGTTCATTAATGGCTTCAGCTACCGATAACAGCACATCAGCATATCTATATATTATCCAATCAATTGAATACCCAGGACCA
The DNA here is from genome assembly GCA_002238525.1 of Flavobacteriaceae bacterium bin25. Taxonomy (GTDB): domain Bacteria; phylum Bacteroidota; class Bacteroidia; order Flavobacteriales; family Flavobacteriaceae; genus Bin25. Next base: position 126,509 of record MPMN01000001.1, on the reverse strand, counting down.
CTGCCTTTTCCCTCAATACTTGAATATTTTAAAGGAATAGCCCCTCTTAATCCATTATCCCTGTCGACGATATCCCCACCACTACTCTCAAATTCAGTAATGATGGTGTTGGTTCTAAGATCTCCATCCTCAAACTTGTCATAAAACTCCCAAGGCATGGAATATCCATACCACCCGCCGCCTCGTTCAATTGATTTGGATCCGGCGAATCCCTTAGCATAATTACCTGGGAATAAATGCTGCATATAAAAATTAGGGACAGCCTCATTGCTCACAATTGCATAGATGAGTTCACTATTGCCAGCTTCGTTAAAAACATCTTCATAGTTTTCAAGGAGCATATAGGAACCCAAGTCAATAATATCTTTCCCTATTCGTTCTGCTTTTTCCCATTGCTTTTGATGCATATACAATTTGAGCAATAATGTCCTGGCCAGACCTTTGGACACTCTTCCCCAATCTGCAGTTCCATTATATTTTTCCGGCAATTCATCGGTAGAAATGGCATCCAACAAATCTTTTTCAATAATTCCAGTATATTGTTCATCACCCAACCTAGGTGTAATAGCTATATCACCTAAAGTTGTGGGGTCTATTTTGACATTAATAGGTCCGAAGAAATCGTATAGGATGTACATTAGCCAGGCCCTCAGAATCTTGGCTTCTGCTAAGTATCTATTTTTGATAAGATCATCAACAGAAGAATTTTCAATTTTATCAATCACATCTGTTGCTCTTGCGACATATCTGATTCTTGAATAAGTGGAAGCGCCAGTGCCGGAAAAGGTGGCAGGCTCCCAGGTAAAGTTTAAGATGTTGGAGTCCCAGTCATTCCATAGTTCATCAGTAGTAAGCTCGCTTCTTAATAGGTATGTTCTATTATTTGCATTGTATAGGTAAGTATACCAAATTCCAATACCTGGATCTTCACCGCCCCAATCAATGGAAAATGAACTGTATAAAGCAACCAAAGCTGCGTTAAAGTCGTTTTCTGTCTGAAAGAAATTCTCAGGTGTTAAATCACTAAATACCTTAGAACCCAGATCAGCCTCGCAACTTGTGATTGCAAAAGATAGGAAGAGCAAATAATGGAAAAATCGGATTTTCTTGAGTTTACCTCTCATGGTGATTTCTTGAGTTAAAATTGAATGTCCATCCCAAAAGTTGAAGAAAGAGCTTGCGGAAAGGGATTAGTAATATCAAGTTCAGGATCATACCCATCAAAATTTGAGAATAAGGCCACGTTCTGAAAATCAATAAAAAATCTTAATCTTTGGAATGGCATACCAGAATCCTCTGAAATTGGTAGTTCATATCCAAGGTTTATGTTTTTAATTCTTAAAAACCAGGTTTTTCTTAACAGAAAATCAGTCATTCCTGTTGGGTTTTTAGCACTAAATGGTTGTGAAGCAATCCCGGGAAGAATCCCATCAGGATTATCATTAGACCATACATCTTTTGCACTAATGAGCGTATTTGAAGGTGAAGAGTTTGACAACCTGAATATATTTGGGAAATACCCAAACCCTCTGGGGGCACCCGCATTACCATATGCAAATGCGCCAATCGTAAAATTCTTATATCTAAAATTTGTGCCTATCCCAAAATTGACCTTTGGACCCCAAGTTCCCAAATTGACCACATCATTTTTGTCAAGTACCCCATCATTATTTTGATCCACAAATCGAATATTGCCGGGAAAAGCCCCAGACATATGGTTTGGAACCTCTTCGGGGGATCTTATTAAACCATCAGTCTCCCATCCATAAATTGCATTTAAATCATCATTAAGTCCCACATAACTTGGAAGGGGAACTTTCGGATTGCGCTCCAACCATTCCGATCTGCTATGGGTAAACGTAAAATCAGTTGACCATTCAAAATTTTTCGATAAAAAATTGGTGGTGCTCAGTGCTATATCCATTCCCTGAGCACCTGTTGATCCAACATTGGTTACCACACGCCCTACGGCATTGCTTGAAGGTAAAGGGTCGAAGTCAATTAAATCCTTTGCTCTCTTTTGAAATACCTCAATACTGCCCCCAATTCTATCATTGAAAAATCCAAAATCAAGACCAATATCAACGCTGGTGTTTGTTTCCCATCTAAAGTCTATATTCTCAACCTGGGAAAGCACAACACCCGGTTGAACCGTATTTCCAAAAGTGAATTCTCCATTAATTGAATAAAGCTGTAAGGCATTATCGGCTAGAACAACATTACCAACTGAACCATAGCCAATTCTAAGCTTGAGATTGGTAATTTTTGAATTTTTAAGAAATGGTTCTTCAATGATCCTCCATGCTGCAGAGAGTCCAGGAAATACGCCCCACTTATTATTCGGTGCAAAATTGCTTGCACCATCTCGTCTGACCACTGCATTTAGGACATACCTCCCATTAATAGTATAATTAATTCGCGCAAATTGAGAAAGCCTATTTGTTTCATATCTAAATGAATCTTGTGTGTTCCGAAGCAATTCATCCGAAATTCCAACATTATCGAAACCCAGAGCGTCGGTGAAAAATCCAACTGCCTGTAAACTGAAACCATCACTTAAAGTCTTGTAAATACCTACCCCTAATACGGCAGATAATGTGTTATTTCTAAATGATTTAGTGTAGCTGAAATATCCTTCTCCAGTATATGCATCATTCCTATTTGTGGCCAGCTGGGCCATGCCACTAGGGAGGAGAGAATGCTCGGCCTTAGAGGGAATAAAGAACTTTCTTGAGGAGGTGGTTCTGTCCATACTTCCAACCATAGAAAAGGTTAAATAATTGAACAGTTCAATATCTAATTTGGGAGTAATTGAAAATCTATTGGTACGCAGATCATCATCTATGGTAAGAAATGCCAGCGGATTAACAATCAGTGTATTGTAGGTCCTGGAAAAACTCCCATCATCTTCATAAATCGGAATGGTAGGGGCAAAAGCAAATGCCGACTGTAGCATATTAAATTTTTCACTACCACCGCTGTTCGCTCCTGTTGAAGCATTGTCGCTATTAATCTGACCAAGGTTAGTTTTTATGTTTAGATTAAATCTTTTGCCTAGTCTTTGGGTTAGATTGAATCTCGCTGTGAACCTGTGGAAATCTGATCCCTTGAGGATAGGGTTGTTATCATAATAATTAAATGATGTATATATCCGTGTTTTCTCTGTTCCTCCATCTATGGAAAGGTTATGTTCTTGAATAAACCCTTGTTTAATCAATGAAGCCATATAGTCTACTCCTTTTCCAACATTTTCAACATCACCAGATGTAAAGAAGGGAACAAAACCATCAGTAGAAGGATTTTGAGGACCATAGGGAGCAAACTTGTTATCAAAAAGATATCTATCATAAGCAAGCCTATTATGTTGCCTCATAAAATTTCCGGCATCAAGAAATTCTAAATAATCCTTAGGAGTTTGGATGGTTGTAGTCACCCTATAATCAACAGTAGGTTTTCCGACACTTCCATTCTTGGTCGTTATAAAAATCACCCCATTTGATGCGGCAGAGCCATAAATGGCTGTTGTGCTTGCATCTTTTATCACATCAACGGATTCGATATCTGCTGGATTTATTGTAGCTAAAGGACTTCTATCTATGCCGCCATAAAAACCTAATTCAGAATCCCTTAACCCTGGCTCCGGAGATCTATTTATGATGGGAATACCATCGACTACATAAAGAGGCTCACCGCTACCTCTTGGCGAGATATCTGCTCTTATGTTAGAAGTTACCCTAGCTCCTGGTTGAGCTGTACTTAAACCTAAATTTAATCCTGCTACTCTTCCCTGCAACATTTGGTCAACCGAGGTATTTGCTGCTTGTCTTATATCCTCAACCTTTATGCTTGCAATTGAACCTGTAGACTCTTTTAAGGTTGTAGACCCATACCCAATGATGACTACTTCATCTAGCTGTGAGGTGCTTTCTTGGAGATTTACAACAATATTCCTCCGGCCATTCAATAATACTTCCTTCGTTTCAAACCCAATGTAGGAAACCACTAACGTTGCATCGTCATTCGAAACTATCAGAGAAAAATTTCCCTCAAAATCCGATTGAGTTCCACTAACAGTTCCTAACTCTATGATGGTAGCCCCTGGCAAAGGGTTACCAGTTTCATCAATAACAACACCTGTAATCTCTAGCTGTAATTTAGATACAGGTAAAAAACCATTATTTTTAGAATCTACCGAATGAGCAAAGCCTGACTTACCAAAAAACAATCCTAAACCAACTACCAGAAAAATTTGCAAAAACCTTGGTCTAAGTCTAATTGGTCTGATAATTTTAGGTTTGCTTTTTTTCATAACGGTCAGTTAGTATGCCCTGTAATAAGATTGTTTTTCTGAAGAAAGATTCATTTCTGAATGCTTCCTTTAATTCAATAATTCTCGAAAAACTTGTACTGCAATTAATATCTTATGGGGAAATGATAAGGGGGAGAATTCAATTTAATAAGGGGTAAGAATTGGTCTATTCGTTGTCCTTTATCCATTTGACCGACAAAACTCGATTTAGGATAAGTCTTCTGAATGTCTTTTTATAAAATGCACTACCGCTTTTATTGTGATATAGATACACAACAAATAAAATTACGGCTCTAATGCTTTTGTTGTGGAGTAGAGATCACTACGCGATAACTAGTTGTCAGAGGATATGTCAATGTCGCGTTGGCTGACTACACTTTCTATTTAATTTGGACATCCTTCCATACAAAGGGCAATAGAAACATAAAATGCTAGGTATCTTCTGTTTTTCTCAAAAAACTAACAGGAGGAACGCCAAATCGCTGCTTGAAGAGCTTGCTAAAGTATTTCCTGTCAGAATATCCCACTCTATAGCAGACCTCGGCAACTGAACTATATTGGTTTTCCAAAAGTTTTTTTGCAATCCTTAATTTATAATCTCGAATGAATTCAACCAAGCTCATTCCTGAAAGGGCTTTAATCTTCTTGTACAAAACCGAATGACTCATGCCCATTTCAAGTGAAAGATGTTTTGCACTAAAATCTGAATCTTCCAGATTAGTTTCTATCAATTCGGTAAGTTTTTCTAAAAATTCTTGGTCTGTGCTATTCAAAGCAAGTTCTCTAGGTAAAATCAAACCATCGCTTTTAAATTTCTTTCTTATCAACTCCCTATTAAGAAGTAGGCTTTTAACCTTTGCCAAGAGCAGTTGTTCATTAAATGGTTTGGTTATGTAGTCATCCGCTCCTATCTGGTAACCTCTAAGTTTATTATCTACTGAAGTGATTGCCGTAAGTAGAATGATAGGAATGTGACTTGTTACCACATTTGTTTTCAATACCTTACAAAGGTTCATTCCATCCATTTCCGGCATCATAATATCACTGATTATCAACTCTGGAATCTGTTCAAGAGCGACTTTTAACCCTATTTTACCTTCAGACGCTTCAATAATCCTATATTTTGAATCTAATACCTCTTTTATATATTCTCTTAATTCGTCATGATCTTCAACAATCAAAACTGTTTCCATTGATTTAGGTTCAATCATATCCAACATCTCATCAATATTTTTTTCTTCTTCCCTAGAGTTGATTGGAAGTTGAAGTGAAGATTCTACAATGGATTCCTGAGGAAAATGTGATTTACCCATAGGAAGATAAATTGTAAACTGACTGCCTTTTCCTTCAACGCTATCTACCTTTATTTGTCCACTATGTAATTTGATGATTTCATGAGCAATTGAAAGTCCTATCCCGAAGCCGGATTTCTCCGTTACAGTGTTTTGGTAAAAACGATTAAATATCTTCGATAGCTTTTCTTTGGGTATACCATCCCCAGTATCGGATATTCTAATACAAACTTGTTTTTTTTGATTCTCGATTTCGATCTTTATTTGCCCATATTTTGGAGTGAATTTGAATGCATTGGAAACGATATTGACAACTGTCTTTTCCAACTGCCTCTTGTCAAACCAAAGTGATATTTGGTCATTTGAAGTAATGAATTGAAAATCAATAAAATTATCTATTGCTTGTTGCCCGAAGATCAGATATATTTCCCTTAGAAAACCAATAATATCATGTTCATAAACCTCCAATTTTATTGATCCAGCTTCCAGCTTTCTAAAGTTGAGCAGTTCTTCCATTAAATTCATTAATCTTGATGCATTTCTATCAACTGTCCTAAGGCGCTTCCTATCTCTCAAAGAAAGGGACTCTTTTCCCAGTCCTTTTAGGGCCCCCATTATCAATGTCAAAGGGGTTCTTATTTCATGAGATATATTGATGAAAAAACGTTGCTTCATATTGTGGAGTTCCTTATTTTTTTCATTGGTAATTTGTTCCAATCTTAAATTCGCCTTCATACGCTCCCAAGCAACAGTGTACTTTCTTAGCCAAAAAAGTATAATCCCCAACAAAAGAGTGTAGAGGAAATAAGCCCACCATTGGAACCATAAAGGTTTAAGAACTTTAACTTCAATTGAAGCCTCATTGACACCCCAGTCCATTCCTTTTTCTCTACTCCTGACTCTGAATATATAGTTCCCACTTTGAAGATTAGTGTATGTAGCACCACGCTCCTCACCTATGTTTCGCCATTGAGAATCAAAATTTTCCAGCTTTATTGCATATTCCATTTTTGATGCAAAAGGGTATTTCAAAGAGCAAAAATTGAAAGTAATGACATCTTGATGATATTTTAACTGCAATTTATCTGTCCGTAAAATAGATTTCTGGAGAATCCCTGATTTTGTAATTGGAACAGATTTATTGAACAATTTAAAATCTGTGATAAGCACCTCTGGAGACTGCTGTGTATTATAAAGTTTCTTTTCTGGGTTAAATAAAGTTACACCCTGCAATCCCCCAAAATATAGGGTTCCGAAATTGTCCAAAAAAGCAGAGTTTATATGAAATTCATCGTGCAAACTTGGGAAGCTACCAAACTTATTTTTCTCGTAATCGAAATTGAATACTCCATCCTTTGTGCCGAACCAAATTTTACCATTATCATCTTCAATAATCGAGACCACTGAAGCATACCGAATTGCTTCCTCGTGATCAAACCTTTCCATACGATCTTCTCTGGGATCGTACCTGTTCAGACCATTCCCAGCTGTGCCTATCCACAAAAATCCTTTGGAATCCTTGAGAAGGGAAAAGGTATTGTCTGAGCTTATGGAGTTTTGGCTATTTTCATCATACCTGAAGTGCCGAAAATTCTTGGTTTCGGTATCTAGTAAATTCACACCTCCTCCAAACGTGGCAATCCATAAATACTGGCCATCTCTTTCAAGCGAAACAACATTGTTACTACTTAATGAATTCGTCTTCTCATCTTGTTTTGAGTAATGGACAAATGCATTAGTGTTGGAATCTAAATAACTCAAGCCACCTTCCCATGAGGCAACCCAAAAGTTATTTTTATCGTCTTCAACGATATACCTAATGTCATTATACTTCAAGGAGCTTTGCTCATTTTCATATTGAAACTTTTTCAATAATCTTCCGTTGGAATCAATGTTGACCAATCCTTTTGTAAAAGTACCAAGCCAAAAGGTGCCGTCAGAAGCCTCCATAATATGCTGTACATAGCTTGCTCCTATCTCATTTTCTTTCAATAACCGAATAGTCTTTGTATTACTGTCATATATTGTCAATCCTTCTCCGTCTAGTCCCATAAGAAACTTATTATCGGTTTTATATATCGAAAGTACAGGGGAAGTGCTTTCTCCTACAACATCACTCAATATCGTATTGAAGACATTCGTTCTGTTTAAGAAATTTACCCCGTTCCAAGCTGTACCAACCCAAATATTATCATCGACAAATATGTCGTAAACCGCATTTCCTGACAATGAGGATGCTACCTGTGAATTGTTAATATACTTATCAACAATAGTACTATCACTATTAGGATCAACGATATATAATAGACCATCACCATCTGTCCCGACCCAAAAATTACCTTCTACATCTCTTTTTATTGTTCGAATGATTTTGATGTTTTTATCAAAATTCAATCTGTCACCAAGAAAATCAGTAATGTCCCTCTTATTAAGATCTAGCAATAATAAACCAGAGCCACTAGTACCAATCAAAAATTCATCTTTATTGAACTTAGAAACTGTATGGATAAAATTCAAATGCCGATTATCGGATAAAACGTCCTTTAGGATCTGACTTTCTTGATTATAGAGTTTAAGACCATTGCCAAATGTCCCTATAAGAAGACCTTCTTCGGTCTCCAAAAAACAAGTAACTCCACTTGTGAATCTGTTCAACCAGGAAATAAACTTTTTAGATTCGTTATCGAAAAGACAAAATCCATTGGCTGTACCTATCCATATATTGCCCTTAGAATCCTCATAAAGGACATTGATTCTATTTGAGGGGATAGAGGTCTTATCATTTTGGTCATTTCTAAAGACTTGAAAATCATCACTATTTTTATCGTAAAGATGTAAGCCACCATCACTTGTTGCTACCCACATTCGTTTTGTGGAATCAATTAAAATATCTGTAATATCATTTGATGCAAGGTTACTGTTCTGCTGGTTGTATATTTTTACTTCAAGTCCATCATAACGGTTAAGTCCATTATTTGTCCCAATCCAGACAAATCCTTCAGTTTCCTTGACTATTGAATTGATTCGATTATTTGACAAACCATTGCTACGGTCAATCCTATCAAACATAGGCTGCGACTGTCCATGAGAAACCATGGTGGAACCCCAGAAAATAATTGCCGATAAGACTGCTAGCTTAACCACGTCTAACTATACTATTATGTCAGTTTTTTTATGAGAAGGACCAAATTATCGGTTTGATTGTTTACCAAACATCGTGGCGTGTTCATACGGGAAGTAAAATTGTTGGCATAGAATTCCACGAGTTTATCAAATCGTCAGTTCATTACATTTAGTACAGCAAAGTGGATTATACCTTTGACATCACCTTGTCTGTAGGAAACTATATTGCCCTTGGATTTTTGGGTAATATCTGTATTTTCATGTTTAAACCATACCCCCGAAATCGCCTTGGTTTTCAAGACCGTTTATTTAGAAAGTGCATCTTGCAGCACAAGTTCGCAACCGTTTCGAATCAAAACAGAGTATATACCAATCCCCCGTACTTCCTATCACTAATATCTTGGTTTTCAAATCACTTTGATAAACTTCCTGCTATTACAATCTTAAACCACATACTCATGACTTATCCAAATCTCTACAATAATCGTTTCATCAACTTTACCGCCTGCTCTGGTGTGATGTCACGTTGTGGTGAACCGAACATCTCATAGCCTACCATAAACTTTTTCACCGTTGCGCTTCTCAAAAGTGGAGGATAGAAGCTCATATGCCAATGCCAATGTTCATTTCCCTTTTCATTTGTGGGTGCTTGATGTATTCCACTTGAATAAGGAAAAGAACAACTAAAGATTTTATCATATATCGAAGTGATTATGGCAATCACATCTGCAAAACTAGTCTCTTCCTCCTCCGAGAGATTACCAATATGTTGATAATTTTTCTTTGGAATAATCATGGTTTCAAATGGCCATATCGCCCAGAATGGGGACAAGACCACAAAATGGTTGTTTTCATATATAATCCTTTCCCCTAGATATAGCTCTTGATCAAGATAGGTTCCCAATAGTGATTTTCCGTTCTTCTTAAAATAATCCAACTGGCTATTATCTTTTTTAACGACTTCATTAGGTAGTGTGGTCTGGCTCCAAATCTGACCATGGGGGTGGGGATTACTACATCCCATTATGGACCCTTTGTTCTCAAAGATTTGGACATAATTTATAAAATCATGGCTTCCAAGTTCATTATATTCATTCTTCCAAACCTTTACCACTTTGGCAATCTCCGGAATGGTCATTTGGGCTATACTCTTACTGTGGTCTGGACTGAAACATACCACTTTACAAATACCTCTTTCTCCCACTGCCCAAAGAAGCCCATCTTTTATTTCATCTTGAATTGAGTTCCCCTGAAGTGCTGCAAAATCATTTTCAAAAACAAAGACATCTTTATAACCGGGATTTCTTCGGGCATTGGTCCTATTATTTCCGGGACATAGATAACATTCGGGGTCATATTTTAATCTCCTCTTGGTCTCTAGTTCTTCTTCTTGTCCCTGCCATGGACGTTTTGCCCTATGTGGGGATACAAGCACCCATTCCTGAGTAAGGATATCAAATCGCTTATGAGAAAACTCCTGTAAATCCATAGTCATTCGTTCAATAAATCTGTTCCTTTGGATGTGGCAATATGATAAATACTACCTCCCAAATTTGCCTTGGCTTTTCGGTAAACTCTTCACTTTGGTCTCAATGACGAAATTAATGGTTCATCCAACAAAACCGTCTCCTGTCATCCTAGTTCCGAGACAAACTTACCTAGAAATCCAATTCATTGTAATTCACTTTATTTTTTTGTGTTCCCTAGAATAAACTCAATAATACAACTTGAACTGAAATCAGTAACTCAGCTTGATAGACATATGAAGAACATACCATCAACACATCAATAGAACAACAACACATTCCCAGAAAAAACACTCCATAGAGATTAAAAGATATAACCAACCATTATGCTGACAAAATACCTATGTCCTATATCAATAAACAAGAAGCTAAATGGTTTATGGTGGAGAGGGGAACGAACTCCCATCCCAGAAAATGGGGGCTCACTTCCCGCATAAACAACCATAACTTAAAACCAAAGTAATCACAACCTTGTTCCCCCCCCTTTAAAAAATACAATGACAACTGAAAATGAAGATCCTCTATAACCATTCACAATCAACACAATGGGTACGCACATTGTAATTAAAAAATCAAAAAACACCACCACTATCATCCAATTTATTTATCTTCGATTTATAATTGAAAATCCTATCCTAAAGTTGCATTAATAGGTAGATTCTAGGATTGTACTATATCCTCGTCCAACTAAAAAAAGATAATAACCGAAAAATCATACTTCATAATGCAACCAACAACAATAACGCCTGAGTTTATCAATGTTCGGGCGACAGTCAATGAATGGTTATCTCAAAACTTTCCTATTCATCGTAAAGATTTGGTACATAGTAAGCCAATACAGATTGATGACAGCTGGCTTATTCTTCTCTATGCTTATGCCAAGGGAGAACGATCAAATCCCGTAGGGAAATTATTGTTAAACGCAAATTATGACATTTTGAATGCTCCAAAAATTGAAGACATTTCTTCAAGAGTATCAGATTTTTTGCTGTACTGTTTAGAGAAAAATTCAATTCATGTCCCCAAAATCACCGATGGTGATAGATATGATTTTAGGCTTGGAGATGGTATTGAATCTGCACGTCGCTTTGTAGAATCAGGTATTGATTTGTTATTAACGGATCCCCCCTATGGAATCAGCAAAGCATATACTTGCGAAAAACAAGTTTCCCGCCGTTTACGAAAGGATGGTACAGATTTTATTATGCCAAGAGGATCATTCGGAGATTGGGATTCTAATATAGATCCGCAAAATTGGACAAAGAAAATTCTACCGAAAGTCAAAGGTTGGGCAATTACGTTTTGTGCACAAGCCCAAATTGGAGAATATGTTGAAATATTCAAGAACCATGGTTTTGTAGCAGTTGGAACACTGGTCTGGCAAAAAACAAATCCAGTTCCATTTAATCACAGATACAAACCAATCAATGCGTGGGAGGCCGCTGTGATTGGGAAAAGACCAGGCGCAAAATTCAATGGAGGAGTGACCCATAACGTTTTCGTGTGTAAGTCTCCATCCCCGCAAGAGCGGATTCATCCTACGCAAAAGCCTCTGGAATTGATGCGTGAATTTGTCCAATTATTCAGCTTACCTGGCGAAACAATTTACGATCCATTTTCTGGCAGTGCTACAACTGTGATCGCAGCTGCCCTCGAAGGAAGAATAGGTGTCGGCTATGAACTTGACAACGAAATATATTTGAAAGCACGAAGACGTATCAAGGACAAATTGGAGACAATCGTATGACCATTGATGAATATAAGGCAACTTTCAGAAGCCATCAGACAAAAAGATATAAGGTGTTTTCTGTGCTTGAAGATCACAACTGGCACTGCCGAGAGTGTGAATATGAGCATGTGGGATCAACACAGATAGCCGGTGGGGGAGGTATCCAAGGGCTAGAACGAGGCAATCAAAGTAGACCAGGTATTGATATCGAAAGTGGAAACCACCATTGTCCCAGATGTGATCAAACTACACGCCAAGATAAATGGACTGGTAATTTTGTTGGTGCAGTTGCCGCACGTTCAATACCAAGAGATGTGGCGTCAAGGATAATCAATCTTTTAGAAGGGAAAGATATTATTGATCAAGTGTCACGTTCACATCATCAGTTGACGCCTGATCACAAATTGCCAATGATTCGATGGACTGAGGAAGAATCTAAACGACAATCTGATTATACTACTCTTTCGGACCAAGACATAAAAGATAGATTTCAACTTCTCAAGAAATCGAACGGCAGAGTTAGTGATAATATGATCAAAAGTAGAGCGTGTGAGAAGTGTTACAGAACTGGAAAACGCGGTACTCCAATGGGGATAAGTCACTTTTATTCTGGAAACCCAAGATGGGCCCCAGAGGACAAAAAAGATCCAAGTGGTTGCGTTGGGTGTGGCTGGTACGATTTCGAAATTTGGAGAAAATCGCTTAATGAGAAACTAACTCAACTATAATCAATTCCAAACAGCCAACCCCCGACCAGTCCCATCAGCACCGCATAGACGAATTACTAGAGGAAACGAAGTGCAACTAACAAACTTTAAACATAAAACGACTATTGCATTTTTTTACCTGGAAAGAACAATCCCCTAATTTCTTTACATATTTTGGAATTGCCACCATACAATTAGCACAGAAAATATCTCTTATTATTTGTGGCTCTACTGCTTTTGTTGTGGAGTAGAGATCGCTACGCGATAACTAGTTGTCAGAAGATTTGTCAATGTCGTGTTGGCTGAATATACTTTCATTTAATTCGGACCTCCTTCCATACAAAGGGCAATAAAAACATAAGTTCTAATGACCTTGTTGTGGATTGTGTTACAATCTAACGATAATAGGTTAGAATACTATCTTCAAATCTTTCACCTTAGTTCAAAGTCTTTGTTCAGGATGCGCTCAGTTGATTCTTAGTATTTTGGCTCCTTACCATAATAAAAGCAGTATAGCCATAAAATAATAGTCCAGAAAAAAGTTGCATTCGGTTGTTGAGAATACACTCCCAAAACAAAAGTAAAACTTCCAGGCAGTCAAATTTTGCGGGCAATAATGTCCATATTACCCCTAAGGGTTTGTCCCAATTTGATGAACAATTGAGATTGTAAAGGCAAGAATATATCTATTCGAGATCCGAATTTGATAAATCCAGAATCTTCCCCTTGAACTACTTGATTATCAACCACTGCATAATTGCTGATTCGCCTAGCTAAGAAACCCGCTATCTGACGATAAAGTATTTGACCAACATTTCGGTTATCAATCACTACAGTAGTTCTTTCATTTAACTCAGATGACTTTGGGTGAAAAGCAACAAGATATTTCCCCTTATGATATTTGGAAAAAATGATTTTTCCTCCAACCGGATACCTGGTCACATGAACATCTAATGGAGATAAAAATATCGAAACCTGAATCCTTTTTTTATCAAAAAATTCCTCTTCGATAACCTCTTCAATCTTCACCACCTTCCCATCACACGGAGCAATTATATCTGTTGGTTCAAGGTTTGGTAAAGTTCTTTTGGGATTTCTAAAAAACCAAAGTATTATACCCAACAATAAAATTGTTGGAATTTGGATAATCCATCTTATCCAACTCAACTGAACAGTATAATCAACCAAAAAAACTACTACAACTGATAGGAAAAAGCACCCAATAATCGTATTGTGTCCTTCTTTGTGAAACATGGCTAAATCAAAAATATCAAATAGACATAGGTGATACTAAATAGTATGCTGTCCAACCGATCGTAAACACCGCCATGACCAGGGATCAAATTTCCGCTGTCTTTTACATCAGCTAGACGCTTAAACTTCGAGGCGATTAAATCCCCAAGAGTAGCCAGAATAGAAATTACAACTGACATAAAAATCAAAAAATACAAATCGAATTGACTCTGAAAATGGTACCCAATAAAAGCTGTTATAACCGTTAAAAGAAATCCCCCAATTGTTCCTTCCCAAGTTTTATTTGGGGAGATATTCACGGATAATTTTCTTTTCCCGAAAGTACTGCCAATAAGATAAGCAGCTGAATCGTTTATCCATATAAGGACAAGATAAAAAAGAGTCAATAATGAACCCAAATCTTGACTTAATCCAGTGCTTAAAAACAATAAATAACACGGTGCTGCTACATAAAAAACACTGATTAATAATTTGTAAATGGGGAATATTTTAAAACTCTTTCCCCTGAGAAGAAAATAAAAAATCACAATGTGTACCGCCACCACAAGAGCCAATATGATTTCAATGTAGAATTGTCTCATTTGACCTATATAGTCGAAATACAACAAGATAGCCAAACCGCCTGCCGGAAGAACAGAAAAATAGTCAATCAGCTTATGGAATTCAATCAGAGCCATTGTTCCTAACATCAGTACAACAAATGCAAAAGCAATCTCTGATAACAACAAAGAAGCTGAAATAATTAGTGCATAAAGCAATCCAAAAACGCTTCTTTTGAAAAACAAAGGCATATTATTTACCTTCATTCAAAAGGGTTTAAATTCATCAAGACCGATTATAAATCCAATTTGAAAGATATAAAACTAAAATTTAACTAACTGATCAGTAAATTGATCTACAAAGCAAACCGAACGAGCTAAAAATTCATCTTTTCAAAAATGTATTATAGGTTTTGAATGATCATTTCATTTTGAATGGCACACAATCAAATGGCTACTTCACATCTTCGTTTATCTTTTCTTTCCTTGGCTCAGAAGAATCCGCTGATTTAGTTTTTTTGTTTTCCGATTTTTGTTGCATTTCGATTTTCTCCTCTTGTGTCAAATGAGGACGTTTTCCTAAAATCTTTTCGAGATCATCTTTAAAAATAACCTCCTTTTCGAGCAACCTAGCTGCTAATTGAGAAAGTTTATCTCTGTATTTCTGAAGAATTTCTTTGGCTCTTTTGTATTGTTTTTCAATGATTATAGATATTTCTCTATCAATAATTCTGGCTGTTTCTTCGGAATATGGTTTTGTAAAATTATAGTCGTTTTGGGGCTTATCGTAATAGGTGATATTTCCCAAAGTTTGATTCATTCCATATACTGAAACTATGGCTCTGGCTTGATTGGTAACTTTCTGCAGATCACTGAGGGCACCAGTAGAAATTCTGTTGAAGACAATATCCTCGGCAGCTCGACCACCGAGAGCGGCACACATTTCATCAAGTATCTGGTCGGTATGTACTATTTGCCTTTCTTCGGGTAGATACCATGCGGCACCCAAGGATTGTCCTCGAGGAACAATAGTAACCTTTACCAGTGGAGCAGCAAACTCTAGAAGCCAACTCACAATAGCGTGACCAGATTCATGGTACGCTATAGTCTTTTTTTCTTCTTGGGTAATGATTTTGTTTTTCTTTTCAAGACCTCCGACAATTCTATCTACCGCATCTAAGAAATCTTGCTTATTGACCGATTTACTACTTCTTCTGGCAGCAATAAGGGCCGCTTCATTACATACGTTTGCAATATCTGCACCGGAAAACCCCGGAGTTTGTCTAGAGAGAAAATCAATGTCAAGATTCTTATTAACTTTAATTGGCTTGAGATGAACTTTAAATATTTCTTTCCGTTCCCTTAAATCGGGCAAATCGACAAATATCTGTCTATCAAATCTTCCCGCCCTCATTAGTGCTTTGTCCAAAACATCGGCTCGGTTGGTTGCCGCCAAGACGATGACATTGGTGTCAGTTCCAAAACCATCCATTTCAGTTAATAGTTGGTTTAGGGTATTTTCTCGTTCATCATTTGTGCCGGTAATAGAGTTTCTTCCCCTTGCTCTACCGATTGCATCAATTTCATCAATAAAAATGATGGCGGGTGATTTTTCTTTAGCCTGCTTGAATAAATCTCTGACACGAGAAGCACCTACTCCAACGAACATTTCCACAAAGTCTGAACCAGAGAGGGAGAAAAAAGGAACCTTTGCTTCTCCGGCTACCGCTTTTGCGAGCAGTGTTTTACCAGTACCAGGAGCCCCAATCAACAATGCACCTTTAGGTATTTTACCCCCAAGAACCGTGTATTTGGTTGGGTTTTTCAAAAAGTCAACAATTTCCTGAACTTCTTCTTTTGCACCCTCAAGACCAGCAACATCCTTAAAAGTCGTTTTAACTTCTGTTTTTTGATCGAATAATCGAGCTCTGGATTTACCTATATTGAACAGATGTGAAGCTGGACCTCCACCACCAGAAGAAGACATCCTACGAAGAATATAAATCCAGATAAGAATAAAAATGATAAAGGGAAGAAAGTTCAAAAAATAAGAAAACCAACGATTTTCTATAGAGCTATAACGAACGGTAAACTGAGTGCCCTCTTGATCAGCTATCTCCAATCTTTCTTCAAATCGTTCAAGACTTCCAATTTCAAATTCATAATGAGGTCCTTTGCTTCTATCACCGAAAATCCCTTTATTTTTAAGGGGCAAATGCTCACTTTTGTTCAGCGATTCAGGAGAAACAGTTACTTGGACTCTAGATTTATTGCGAATGATGTTTACTTCGCTAATATCACCAGCCGATAGGTATCGATCAAAAGTAGATACATCTATCTTTGATAAGTTTTGCCACGATGAACTATTACCGAAAAGTCCAATCGCCAGCAGAACTACGAGAACAATCCCATAGAACCAATACAATTTAGGTTTTGAGGGTTTTGGGTTTGTGTTTTGAGGTTGTTTTTTATCCATGTCAGTAACGAGAGTCTATTGAGGTAGTTATTGCATCACCCCACAGACCTTCTATATCATAAAATTCTCTTATATTTTTCTGAAATACATGCACTACCACATCAATATAATCAATCAGAACCCATTGAGCATTTTCTTGCCCCTCTATATCGTAAGGTCTTTGATTGATACTTTTTCTACATCCCTTATTAATAGCAGTAACCAACGCCCTAACATGAGTTGAAGATGTTCCATTACATATCACAAAATAACGACAAGGAGCGTTGTCTATATTTGTAAAATCTAAAACTTTAACATCTTGACCCTTGAGATTGTCTACCGCATTAATGATATTTGATAAAAGTACCTTTTTTGAATCAATTTTTAGGTCTAACATTACTTGACCGCAAGGTAAGATATTTGTTTCAATGATGAATAATTTATAATCATGAGTCAATATCAAATCATCAAACTTCGTGCCATTGAGTCAACCAATGAATATTTAAAAAAAAGAATTTTAATCCAAGGTAAAAAAACTGAGCATGTAGTTTGGGCTTTGGATCAAACTCAAGGGAAAGCACAATCCAACAAAACCTGGTTATCAAGCGTTGGTAATAGCCTCACTTTTAGTCTTTACAAAGAATTTGATAAGGTTAACCCTTCCAATCATTATATTATTAATGTCCTAGTTTCGCTAGCCACTATAAAAACCCTAAATGAGTTTGGAGTAAATAATGTACTGATAAAATGGTCTAATGACATTATGGCAGATAATCGTAAAATTGCAGGACTGTTGATCGAAAATTTCATTCAATCCAAGACCATGATTGGTTCAATAATCGGGATTGGCATAAATGTAAATCACCGTCAACCATATGATAATCTGGACATGACTTCCATGCATATGGTCTCGGGACAATCTTTTGAATTAAGGGACGTACTTGAAGAATTTCTCAAATGTGTTAATCGATATTATTTCGAGTACCAAATAAAGGGCATTGAAACTCTTTTAGAAAAGTACGCTGGTCTCCTTTGGGGGAAAGAGCATACCAAAAAACTTATCATTGGAGGAAAGCCTATGAAGGGAAAACTTATCAAATTGAATTCAGACGGTAACCTTCTAATCGAATTACCAAATAACCAAATTCTGGCTTATCATCATAGCAAAGTGAAGATTACCTATTAGTTCTTTTATCAAAATATACCGACCACTTGTAAGGATCTTTGTGCCATAAACCTAAACTCTCCAAATCAGATTCGTTGAATCCCCCTTGATGTTTTACTTGTTTTAAAAGGTGAGAATAATCACACAAACTGTAAAAGTCTATATTATGTTTCTTAAATTTTTCATCGGTTGATTCAAAACCATAAGTAAAAAGGCAAAACAGTCCTGCGACTGTGTAGGTCTTGAGGTCAATATGTTCTAGTGCACCAAGACTACTTTTGCCTGTACTGACCAAATCTTCAATGACTATCAATTGGGTTTTTTCCTGTTTTCTCCTAAGAGAAAATGGTTGGGAATGCAAATTAAAATATGGGCAGTTCAACTGCATGGCCACTAAAGAGGCAATGCCGATGGCCCCAGTTGCTATTCCCGCAATTGTGTAAGGCTTACTTGTTATTTCATTTTCAATGGCATCACAAAGCCAAGAAACAATTTTTGTTCGTATGCTTATGTGGGATAAAACTAGTCTATTATTGCAATAAATAGGTGATTTTAACCCACTAGCCCAAACAAAGGGATGGTTTAAATCCAACTTAATTGCATTTATTTGCAGCAATAAATCCGCGGTTTGTCTAGCAATTTTTCGATCCAAAAGCACGTTCAAAAATACAAAGTCTCAATAGACGATATAATTGTGTGTTTAACCGGTAAAAAAGAAAAATCGAAATCCAATCGTCTCTATTTGAAGGCTAGTTCTGTTCGGTTAAAGCATCTAAGAGAACTAATAACTGATTTGGGTGTAAATGAGTTATTTCTCTACACAAACAATTTAAACAAACTTATTTATCAATTTGAGGATTCATTTGAGACTATCTATGCTGCTGGAGGAGTTGTCAGAAACAAACATAATGAGCTATTGATGATTTATCGTCGGGGTAAATGGGACCTTCCAAAAGGAAAGATTGATCCAGGAGAATCAGCATTAGCGGCAGCTATCAGAGAAGTGAAAGAAGAAACGGGGGTAAAAAAATTAAAACCCAAAAGGTTGCTAAATATTACCCGATATCTTTATCGTGATAAGGGAATGGAAGTCTTAAAAATCGTTTATTGGTATGCCATGAAGACCAATTTTACTGGGCCCTTAACTGCCCAGAGCGAGGAACAGATAACAGAAGTAACATGGAAAACTAAAAAAGAGGTTTCAAAAATTCCTTTGGAAGATACCTACGTAAATATTCAAAAACTCATATAGTGACTTTTTCGCATTGACACAATGTACCGAAAACTGTACAATCAGGTGACATTTTTGATGGAAACACTTTCTTTCGAATGAAGAATATCTTGCCTAAGCAAAAGAACCCCACCAATAAAGGTAAGGTTAAAATGCTTCTCTTGATAAAAAAGAAAAAAGCGGCCACACTAAGGACTTAGTCGCCAGACTTAAGGTTTGCCGTAAGACTATTTATAATTGGATGAAATTATTCGCTCAAGGCGGTTTAAAGGAATTACTAGTTGGTAAAAAGGGAGGCAACAATCCGCTATTGATACAAGAAAGAAGCAAATCGGCGATAGCATCCAAGCTTGCAAATCCTCTAACAATGATTACTAGTTATGTTGAATTATTAGAATGGATACAGACCAATTCCCAGCCTAATATAAGTTATAAAGTCCTTTTTTAGTATTTATTGCTACATCACAATAGTGCGTTAAAAGTGTTTGGTTATGGGGTTGCTTTTCGGCGATCACAAGAAATAGTTCTTGCTGGGAAACATCATCAAATGCTTGACTTGTTCTTTTAATTCGGGGCAATCTTTATTTCTCTATATCTATCTATTTGTCGCTGATACGTTTTATTTTGGGCTATATCAGGTTTATACTTCCCTTTATATTTTCCACTTGTGGGGGTATTCCTTTTGAGTTCTCTCCAAATGGTTGATCGAAGAACCTAAAGGATTTTCGCGATCTCTTTTTGTGAAGTTCCCGCTTCCTGAAGCGTTGATAATTGGTATCTCTGCTCTTTGGTTAATTTACTATGTTTTTTCATTTTGAAATTTTTTATGTACACCAAAATTAACCTCTTTTTCATACCCTCTAACTAGTTGTCAGAGGATAGTTGACTATAACATTTGTTTAGAATTAAAACGAATTGCAATCTCAAAACACGAAATAAATATAAATGATAAAAGTATTTAAATATATTTTCTAACGCTATTTTCAAAAATTGATTAAAAAGGTGTCATGTTATTTTGAATTAAATAATGAGAAGTATTCATCTATTTCTTGTCTCATCTCCATACCTACATTCTGAAAACAATTCAATAAATCGTCATACGAACCCTCGCCACCAAGAAAATCCCAGAATTCTTCTGCAACTTTCAATTCACTCTTTAAGTCTAACATACCCGCCATCGTCCAACGAGAATATGGTTCTGGGTGATACGGATTGTATGGGATGGCAACCAATGTATGTACCTGCACAGTGGGTTTTTGAGCCATCACAACCGCAGACCATTCTAGCAAAGTACGTTTAAATTGTATGAATCCGCCTTTATTAGGCTTTACAGTTTTGATATCAATCAAATAGATTACCCCTGCATCATCCTCTAAATAAATATCAACTTTGGTAGGCTTTATGGTTCTCCATTCTCCACTTTGGCACACCCTCCGAATGATTTCAGTTTCTCTTTGTTTGTCTGGTTTGTTGTGTGCAGCAGACAAATCATTAATAATTTTCTGAATTTCATCTTGTGACTTCTCACTAATTTGAGTGCCAGACTTCGTCTGATTTGCTACTTTAAACCTCTTAGATGCTAGTGAAACGGCTACAGGCTCAAAAATTGTCGTTCCAAAATTGGTATTCAAGGAGTGGATGAATGAGTACAGAGCCAATCTATCCTTCCCTAAAAGTCTGGTATGAAAAGGCTTCACGGCAGGCTCTGGATTATATTCATTAAACTTATTCCTCAGAGAGTTTCTTATCGTCTCTTCTACGGATTCTTTCTGCTCATTTGATAGTCCCATTTTCACCTTTCTTTTAAGTGAAATATAATTTCAGCATAGGGCGATTTATCTTTTTCAGTTCTGTTTAGTACAGGGCGTTTGTGTTGATTCACAATTTTCATGCCAGATTTCTCGGCAATAGTAGGGTATAAGCCATACTTGTCATTGGCAACCAAAAATACATCGTAATCCGGTTGCAAAATAGTTTTTGAATTGCTTAAAACATCAGATATCCCTTCTACATACCATTCACGTGCTTTCTTTCCTTGTCCTTTATTGAGCGGTCCTATCTCATTCTCATCACTTCGTTCTAACCCAAATAAGTCATAGGCATAGGCGTGTTGCTCATGATAATCAATCAGACCAACATAAGGAGGACTCGAAAATATCCCTCTCACTTTTTGTTCCCTAATTAATTTGAATAAAGCGGTAGGAACTTGGTGCGATAGGTGTTTAGTTTTTAAAATTGCATTCTTGATAATTGGGTTAGATAATACCTCTGCACACCTTGCATCTCCCTGTATACAGTACTGATGTGTCTCAGTACGTAGCCTACTAAAATCATCAAGTCTTTTGATGGTATCTTTGCTATACCTTTCCCACCACGATAGAATAGAAAAAATAGGTTTGCAAATCTTTCCATGTTTTCTACAATAGTAGGTCTGGGTAACTGGTTCTTTGAGTGTGGCTAAGTCTGCATGTGTGGTCGCTCTACATGACCTAATCGTCCTACTAAGGATAATCATTACAATCTTTTTAGTATTTGTATTTTTAATTCTTTGTATTCTGTCAAATACAAAGTCTATTTCAATTTTTACAGGTTTTAGATACCATTTTTCAAGAAAGTGTTTGGGATTCTCATTCTTTGCCTCTATTTCATATTGACCAAGCAAATCATTATAGATTTGAGAAAACCTTACTTCTTTCTCGGTTGCATATTCCTTCTCATTGATTTCCTTTTGCTTCACCTTTACTTTGTACTTTGGTGAAGGGAAGTACTGTTTATTAAAGAGAATGAGTTCCTTAAGAAGTTCATTTTCAAACTGAACATTATTCTTACTAGAAATAAAATGTTTAAGTTGCAATGTGATATTACAAACCTCTTTCTCTAAATCCTCAAAATCAACCTTGCCAACTTTTACATTTGAAATTAACGCATTAAAATGTGATACATCAATGCCTAAAGCATGTATCCCCAACTCGCAAGCTTGTACCAAAGTTGTACCACTCCCTGCGAAAGGGTCTAGGACAATATCACCTTCCTTGAAATATACTTGTTTTTTAAAATTGTCGGTGTGCGTATCCAAAAAATATTCTACCAGCTGAGGAATAAATTTACCTTTGTAGGGATGTAGCCTATGAACATGTTTGGTGGTCTCTTTTTCCTTAAGATAGTCGAATGACAGATCCCAATTTAAATCGTCTCCAAGTCTCTGTTTCCAGTCTGCTTTTCTTTGATGGGTATAACTATCGTAATAGGAAATCAAATCATACTTATTGACAGAGGGTTTTCCATTAGCACCATACTTCTTTAGCTTACCATATTGAATGAGATAAGATATATTAGAATTTGTAATGTCTTTATTCAAGTATTCACTTGCCCACTGGCTTGCTTCTTTTATAGTCAATAATTCTGTCATTCACTGATTTTTATTTTTTGAAGAGAATGTAATGCTCAGAGGTAAAACAAACACTAATATAACTCCAGAAATTTGCGATATTTATAAAGTATTATATAACAATTAGTTAAAAAATAAAGATTCAATTAAAGTTTGGAAATCCTAACTTCCTTAGGTACCAGCAATGTATAATCGCCACCATTTAGGATAATATCTCGAACCATACTACTACTAATGTAGGAAGTTGATAAATCTGTGAGTAAAAATAAAGTATCAATTCCTGATAGTTTACGGTTAATCTGAGCAACAGATTTTTCAAATTCAAAATCAGCTGGATTCCTTAGCCCCCGTATAATAACACTTCCTTTTATTTTTTTACAAAATTCTACAGTCATACCTTGATAGGTTTTAATCACCACCTTTGGACAATCCTTGAATGTTTTTTCTATAAATGAGGTTCTTTTTTCAATAGAAAACATATATTGCTTATCTATATTGGTGCCCACAGCAATCACAATTTCATCAAAATGGGGTAAAGCCCGCTCAATAATATCTTGATGGCCCAAAGTCAAAGGGTCAAAAGAACCGGGGAAAACTGCACGGTGCATACCCAAATATAAGGGATTACTGGATAGATTGCTCAACAAATGTCGCAAAAAAATCAGTTAGACCAATTCCTGCTGCTCTCACTTGCTGGGGGAGAATGCTGACCTGAGTAAACCCCGGAACTGTATTTACTTCAAGCAGATGGATCTCCTGGTCACAAATTATAAATTCACTTCTGGTTGCACCCCGTAGATTGAGAAATCTATATATTTTTTTTGCGATTGATTGAATCTCCATGGTCAATTCTTGTGAAATTCTTGCAGGTGTTATTTCATCTGATTGACCTTCATATTTGGCTTTATAATCAAAAAAAACTGAATGCGGAACTAATTCAGTGGTTGGAAGCACTTTAATCTGGTCTTTCCACTGGAAAACACCAACCGATACTTCGATGCCTACCAAAGCCTGCTCAATCAACAATTTATGGTCATACTTGAATGCTTTATTGATAGCACTTGGCAATTCAGTCTGGTTTTCTACTCGGTAAACGCCAAAACTACTCCCCGAACGGCTTGCCTTGACAAAACAGGGAAAGCCCACATTCTGACTAATCTGTTCTATTGAAATTGATTCTCCAAAATCCAAATAATCATATTTTGCCCTTTTGACACCAATTTCTTGAAGAGCATCCAAGCACTTACGTTTGTCAAAAGTCAATTCAGCTGACTGACTATTGGAAGAAGTATGAGCAATTTGATGGTGATCGAAAAGTTTGGCTAACTGACCATCTTCACCCGGCGGGCCATGAATAGAATTAAATGCAACATCTATAATCTGTTTTTGCGAATTTTGAATGATACTAAAATCAGATGAATCGAAACCAAGAACATTGTCATCAGCATCAAATGCTCTATACCCAGAGGAAGAAACTTCAACTAAAAAAAGTTTCCAACCAATTGGACTAAGTGCTTTTTTAACAAATCTTGCACTAGATTCAGAAATCTTAAACTCTGGGCCATACCCTCCATAAAAAATTCCTACGTTTTGAATTCCTCTTGAACTCACCGGCGCAAAATTAAACCAATTGCTGAGGTAACAAAAAACATAACTTTGCCAAACAGAACACCTTTTCGATGGCTAATATCGGATGGATTTTTTTACGAAACCTTATCCCAGCATTGGTGATATTGGTTGGAATAGTGTTTGGGTTGGATCGGATTCTAAAACAATACACTCATCATAATGAAAATTTGATTGTGCCCTCACTCAATGGAAATACACTAGGAGAGGCAATAAAGGTATTACAAAGTCAAAATTTACGTTTTCAGATTATTGATTCCTCCCAATATATTCAAGATTTACCTCCCCTGACAGTTTTAAATCATATTCCAGGCGCTGAGAGTAAAGTCAAAAAAAACCGCCTGATTTACCTTACCATTAATCGATCAAGCCAGCCTCTAGTTACTCTTCCTAATTTGATTCAAGTCACCATCAGAAATGCTAGAAGCATTATAGGCGCTACAGGATTGAAGTTGGGTAGTACAACTTATGTTGATAATATAGGAAAAGACATGATATTAGAAGTAACCTATAAAGGTCAAGAAGTTCAGCCCGGATTTCGCTTACCAAAAGGGTCATCTATTGACTTAGTTTTGGGTAATGGAAAACAATGAATTAATTCTCCAGAACAATAGACTTTACCTACACCACTCCTTTAAGGTTGACAAAGGACAAAGTCTTAATAGAGTTGATAAGTTCTTATTAGATCGTATTTCCAATACCAGCAGAAATCGCATTCAAAACGCCTTAAAAAGTGGCAATATTCAGGTAAATGGGCTTCAAGTAAAACCAAATTACCGAGTCAAGCCAGATGATAAAATAGAAGTTCTCTTGAACTTTCCACAATACGAGCACACATTAAAACCAGAAGAAATTTCAATTGATATCGTCTTTGAAGATGATGCTCTCATCGTAGTCAATAAATCTGCTGGAATGGTTGTTCATCCTGGCCATGGCAATTATAGCGGTACACTCCTAAATGGTTTGATACACCATTTTGATAACCTCCCACTCAACTCAAACAATAAACCTGGTTTGGTTCACCGAATTGATAAAGACACCAGTGGTTTACTAGTTGTGGCAAAGACGGAATTTGCACTTCAAGAATTATCTAAACAATTCAAATGTAGAACTGTTGATAAACGGTATGTCGCATTGGTATGGGGTGATTTAAAGGAAGAAAAAGGAACCATAGATGTCCCCATTGGGAGAAATCCACATAATCGACTACAGATGACCACATTTGGATCAACAGAACTTGGAAAACCAGCAATAACAAATTACCAGGTTTTGGAAAGATTTGGCCAAACTACTCTGATAAACTGCACTTTACATACAGGAAGAACCCATCAAATTAGAGTCCATTTAAAATATTTAGGTCATCCCCTGTTCAATGATATTAGATATGGTGGCGATCAGATTATTAAAGGGGTGACCACTAGTAAATACAAGCAATTCATACATAATTGCTTCAAAATACTACCTGGTCAATCTCTCCACGCTAAAGTTCTAGGGTTTAATCATCCGTATACTGCAGAAAAAATGGTTTTCAATTCAAAGATTCCTGCTGATTTTGAATATCTCATTCAGCGATGGAGAAATTATGCACATCAACAATGTATGGATTGAGTATTCAATCCAAAAACATTGTTTTTTGTAATTTTGTATGTTATATTTTCAGATGATGAAAATTTTAATTTCTCCAGCAAAATCCATGAATTTTGGTTCAATACCTCCAACGGGTTATTATAGTACTCCATTTTTCGATGATGAAATTATACGCATCAATACGGTTTTGAAAAAGAAATCAATTCGAACTTTATGCAAAATGCTCAAAATATCTGATAATTTGGCTCAATTGAATTATGACCGTAACCAGAGTTTTTCGTGGCCGATTGATAATCAACAAGCCATGCAAGCACTATTTGCCTTTACCGGTGATGTATATAAAGGAATCGACAGTTTTTCACTATCTCAGGAGCAAATAAGGAGGCTTCAGGGTAGCCTATATATCCTATCGGGTTTGTATGGATTACTGCGTCCCCTTGATTTGATTCTCCCATACCGATTAGAAATGGGAACTAAAATTCGAATTGGAAACCATCCCAATCTTTACAAATTTTGGAAAAATAAAATCACTAAGATGCTCATTAATCATACAAATCAAAATGATTTAGTAGTCAATTTAGCTAGCAATGAGTACGCAAAAGCTGTCGACTTTAGTCGACTCCATAGAACCGTTGTCACCCCAATTTTCAAAGACTTTAAAAATGGACAATTAAAAGTAATTCAGTTTTTCGCCAAAAAAGCCAGGGGTTTAATGGTTCGCCATATCTCAACCAGCCAAAGTCCCGACTTAAGCCATTTACTTAATTTTCAGTCAGATGGATATCAATACAGTCCTAAAGATTCGCAGAACGAACTAAATCCTGTATTTATTCGCTGACGGATTTTTTCTTCTTTCTTTTGGTTCTTTTAACTCCGTATGACCCAAGATTAATCTTGCCTCTTCGTGTTTTTTTATCTCCTTTTCCCATATTTATTGTAAAGATACACATCTATCTGAAATCCCCCTATTTTAATTTTCACCTTCGAAAATTCGCTTCATTTTGGAAAATGTTCAGACGTGATATTCTCCTATCCGGATTCGATTTACCGAGCAGTAAATCTTAACTTTCAACCCTTAGGACTAGATGATTGGATTTTAATGCCCAACAGATCAAAAGCCCGTTTTCTAGTTCCCTCTAGACCATGAAGGATGACTACCTCAGGGGTTGAGTCTGTGTTGATATTGGGTTTTCCAATAATGCGAATTACCCCACTCAGTTCGTTCATCAAACTACCAAAGCTCATCACTTTGTCGCCATCCTTGTTGCGCTTACGCCTTACCTTGGTTTTGGTCTGGGCTGAACTTGAAGCAGATGCTACTACATCCTTGCGCTGGGCTTGTTTTCCTTCCAAATCATCTTCACTAAATAGAATCGGTGCCAGTTCTTTACGCAGATGATATTCCACATAGTAGGCCAGCATACACAAAAATACATGAGCTTGCACCCGCTTCTTGCGCCGATGATGAATCGGGCGAATCTTCAAAGAAATATTTTTCATCGACCGAAAGGCCGATTCCACCGCAGAAAGACGCTTGTAGTCAAGGACGATAGATTCGTTGGACGGAGGAACTTCTTTTAGACTCGTCCGAAGGGCATAGACCCCATCTAGCTCCGCTGACCTCTCAATAGCCGATTGATCCCGTCCATAGGCTAAATGTCCCTCTTTGACCTCCAGATGGAAGTACTTCTTCATCTTGTGCTTCTCTACGACCTTATCCACTTTTATGGCTATGGCAGTCTCGCATTTGAGGGGTTTTGTTTTTCGCTTAGTAGCAATCACTATCTGCTCTAAGGCCTTCTCGGTTTTCACTAGAAACTCCTCACGTCGCTTCTGTTTCATGGCTTTCTGAACAGAATTCCTGCAAAATATCAGCCGATCTTGGGGAAATAAATCTGTCTTTACCTCCATCAGACTCTGCTTATCCAGCTTATCCAGATCCACCGTTTTGGTCTGCTTGACCACACTTGCGATGGTCTCCTTACGCAAAGCCGAAATCCAATCCATACCCACAGGAACCAACTCTTGTTGTATCCCCTTATGGGTCAATATCCCACGATCCCCTACCATAATCACATGCGAGAGACCTTTGGTCTCTCGCAACTTGGTGACCTGGTCAGATAGCGTCCTGGGATCCGAAGTATTCCCTTTGTAGATCTGCACAGAAACAGGACAACCCTCCTGATCGGTCTTGAGACCGATGACTATCTGCTTCTTCCCTCTCTTGCGGTCCCTATTATACTCAAAAGCAGCTAACTCATTCTGCTGACCTTCCACATAACTACATATTTCAATCAAACTGAGCCATATCAGGAAAAAATAAGGGGGAGTTTAGTCTAAAGAATCGTAATGGGTCAAACGGATGTTTTGTGGTATTTGAGATAAATTTTTTCCAGTCTACTGTATCTTCTGAAGCATCTTTTGGCATGGGGTACTGCCATGCTCCTATTGGGAAATTTCTTGCCCAAAAGCATTCGGAATAGTTCAATTCACCAATGGCTCCATCCGCATGTAGCTGTTGTGCCTTTTCGTTTCCCAAAGACGACATGCCTTGACTGCCAACCATAAAAACTTTTCGTGATTTTTTTCAGGCATTGATAACTTCATGGCCTTCTTTTACGGAGAGCACCATGGGTTTTTCGTAGTACACGTGTTTGCCCGCGTTTAAAGTGTCAATAGATATTTGTTTGTGCCAATGGTCTCCCGTGCCTATGATTACGGCATGTATTTCTATTTCTTTAATACTTCTTTGTAATCTCTTGTTAGAAAAAGATGGTCTCCCCATCTTTCTTTGGCTTCTTTCAATCTTCCTTTGTAGAGGTCGCAAACAGCCACAAGTTTAGTCCCTTGATGTTTTAGGCAGGTAATGGCATCTTGTGTCCCCATACCTCCTGCTCCTATTAGAGCTATAATTACGGTATGTTCTAAACCTAAAATTTCTTTTCTTTTCAAGTATGTAAAGTTTTTACTTTCCTCGGCAAAACCCATTGCTGGAACTGCTAATAAAGAACTTCCTGCCAAACCTAATCGCTTTATAAATATTCTTCTGTTTGTATTTTCTTTCACTATCTTAAGTTTTTTTCTGTTTATTTTTGATGTTTCACAAGTAATTTCAGAGAATCATTATTAACAGCAAAGAGATACCCTTTTGTTTGAGATTTGCCCAGTTTAATAGACTTTATTGCTTTCACTTCTCCTCTTACATATAATCCATTTTGGAAAAGCGATTGTGACTTAAAATGCTTTGATTTATCGTTTTCTAATACCAAGCCAATTCCTGAATCATTTCTTGGTGTTTCCACTTCTGACCCATAAATATTTCCAGCAAGCAGCAAATTTGGGAAACCATCGTTGTTGCCTTCCAGAACCTCAATATCGTTGACTGATGAAAATTGTGATTTGGTTGGTAATTCGTGCATCACAAATTCACCTGAACCCCTGTTTTCAATCCAATGATGTGCAAAAGTTTTAGCTTTATACTTCAGTGATCTATCCAACATAGCATTTCCATAAATATCTATCAAATCTGCATTAGCAAAGGCTTTATAAGTTTCAAATCTTTTACTTATAGCAGGAACTTGCTGTGATGAACATTCTCTTCCTCTAACCGGAAGTTGCTTTCCTTTTTTAGAATAACTCAGGACTATATCCGATTTCCCATTTTCATCAAAATCATTGGAATATATTTCAAATGACGTGTCGCCGCCGGTCTTATACTTGTAGTTCAATCCTAAATTACCAGCTACTATATCTAAATCATTATCACTATCTACATCAACAGCTTCCAATGCATACCA
Source organism: Flavobacteriaceae bacterium bin25 (assembly GCA_002238525.1). GTDB lineage: Bacteria > Bacteroidota > Bacteroidia > Flavobacteriales > Flavobacteriaceae > Bin25. The sequence continues at coordinate 96,781 of MPMN01000001.1, read as the reverse complement.
CCAGCCATTGGTATTTTCAAAATTTAATTCCTTAGTAACTTCTTTAAAAACGCCTTTGTTATTTTCAAAGAACCGTATGGGCATCCATTCTCCTGTAACTATCAAATCTGGCCAATCATCATTATTAAAATCATGCCACAGTGCGCTTGTTACCAATCCTAACTCCATAAAATCTTTAGCGACTTCATTTGTAACATCTTTGAATTTTAAATTTGCATCTTTCCCTCCTTCATTCCTTAGGATGATACTTCTAGCCGGATTGGGATAATTTCCAGGTACTATTCTACCTCCAATAAAAAGGTCTTTATCTCCATCAAAGTCAAAATCTCTTGCTATAACCACTTGCCCACTAGTATTAATTTCAGGCAGTGTATTAGTGGTCTTTATATATCGCCCTTCTTGATTTATATAAAGTCTATCTTGATAAAAACCAGCAGGTTCATTTACATCATTACCTCCACTAACTACGTAAAGGTCTAAATCTCCATCATTATCAGGGTCAAATAAGGTAGCGCCAATATCTTCATAGTTACTATCTTCTATCCAAGGACCTGTTTGTTCTTCAAATGTGCTATTGCTAGATTGATAAAACATAGCTCCTGCATTACCTTGTGCATTACCAATAAAAAAATCTTCTAAACCATCGCCATTTACATCGCCTACCACTAAACCTGGTCCTACTTGAGAATTTTTGTGGGGCAATAAGGGTTCGTACTCAAAATCATTATAGCTATTCTCTTGATGTTTAAAATTAATCCCGGCTTTTCTGGTTACATCTTGAAACTTTTGGTGGTTGGTAGCTAATGGAACTTCTAATACTTCCTTTTTAAAATCTTCAGTTTTATGGGCTATTAGGAGTTGATTTGGTTTTATATTATGCAGTATTTGACTGCTGCCATCTGGCCAATCAATACGTGCTACTTTAATAAGTTTTGTCTTTCCAAGTCCGAAATGCAAAATAGGTTCTACACTTGATTGAAATCCTCGAGAAAGCGTTAACTCTTGCATTTGTTGTGTTTCACCATCAGAAATCGTGATTCTGGTTCCTAAGCCAAAAGGATTGTTTTTTGAACTGTAAACTTTGAATCTTATATAATTGTTCTGATTGTCTATGGTGTTTTCATAAAGTCCTGCTTCATTGTCTAAATTATTTACTACGATATCCAAATCACCATCATTATCTAAATCTCCATAAGCGATACCATTCGAAAACCCTTCATCTCCAAAACCAGATTTTTTACTGATATCTTTAAACTTATATTTACCCAAATTGTGATACATATAATTGGAAAGGGGTTCGCTGGGAACATCTTCCATTTTTATGGGCTCTGAATTAAGATTGTATTTGTTTCTGTTTAGTATGTCGTTGTGATTTACATCTCTACGAATTCCATTAGTAATTATGATATCTTTCTTGGTATCATTATCTAGGTCGGCAAATAACACACCCCAGCTCCAATCGGTTAGTGCAATTCCCGACAATCTTGATATTTCACTAAAAATTGGTATGCCCGCTTCACTAAAACCATTGTTAACCTGAAGACTGTTTTGCATGTATTGGTAATGCCACCCTAAGTCAACCATATTCCAAAATCGCTTTGCATCCATACTAGCCATGTTGATTTTAGATCTTTTATAGTCTTGTGGTGCCATATCCAATTGGGCGAAATCTATTAAACCATCATTGGTAAAATCTGAAGCATCTACACCCATACCAAACATAGATGTATGCTGTAATGATTCTTTTAGGACTTCTTTAAACGTACCATCTTTATTATTTAAATAGAAGTAATCTGGCACTTGAAAATCATTTGAAACGTACAAATCCTGCCAACCGTCATTATTAAAATCCGCAGCTATAATACCTAAAGTGAGACCAAAATTCTTAACTCCCGAGACTTCGGTAACATCTGAAAATGTGTTATCTCCATTGTTTCTGTAAAGGTGTCCTGAAGATTGATGCGTGTTTTGTAGTATTTTTTTATAATAATATTGGTTACCCATACTCAATGGGATAAGTGAGTAATTGCCAACATAAACATCTAAATCGCCATCGTTGTCATAATCAAAAAAAGTAGATTGTATTGAGGGGCTAGAATCATTTAATCCGTACAACCCTGAACTTTCAGAAAAGGTAAGATCTTTATTATTTATGTATAGAAGATTTGTGGTATTTGTTTTTCCTGAAGCACAGATGTAAATATCTAACCAGCCGTCATTGTTTATGTCTACCATGGTTACACCTGTAAACCATCGATTATCTCCGGCTACTCCAGCATCTAAACTTATATCCTTAAAAGATAAACTTCCTTGATTTAAGTAAAGTTTATTTGGAACCATATTTCCGGTAAAAAACACATCAGATAGTCCATCATTATTAATATCTCCAACAGATACTCCTCCTCCCATATACATGTACGGAAACTTAAAGTAATTCAGGCTGTCGGTTTCAATAATAATGTTGGAAAAATCGACTCCGGTATCTTGAGAAGAAAGCTTTTCGAATGTAATTGGCTTTTGCTTAATACTACATCCGATTGTGAAGGTGGTAAGACACAACCCTATAAGAAGCATCAAATGGATTTTCACGAGGTCTCTCATGAATATGACAGGTTTATCTTGAATTTGAAAATCTCAAACAAAACCGAGAAGGTTAATCTCTAAATTATTTTAAAAGATCCTAGAATAAACCCATTAATGCAACTTTAGGATAGGGTTTTTCAAAAAATAAACTAACTATCTCAACTCTTTTAAAAACAATATCTTCTAATAACCCGGATTCTGTTCAAGCAATGGATTGCTTTGAATCTCAGCTATAGGGAAAGGCACTCGCGTATGAACATCGGAAAAAGGGAAATTTTCTTCAGGATGACCAGCAGCTCTAATCTGATCTGAAGAAGCACCTAAATTCCCCAATTTATCAGCATTTCCAGTCATACGGTCAACAACAACCCCCCATCTTTTTAAATCGAAAAACCGGTCATTTTCCAGCGACAACTCCAATATTCGCTCCATTCTTATTCTATCCCTCAATTGGCTCTGCGACAAACCTGTTGGAATATCAGGCATATTTGCTCGTTGTCTTACGCTATTAATACTCAAAAGAACATCACCTTCAGATCCACCAGCTTCATTTAAGGCCTCTGCATGCATCAGAAGAACATCTGCGTATCTAATCAGCTTAAAATTCTGTCCTGAATTGGTGCCCAAATCCCCATCATTTTCCCTTCCAGGGGTCAACATGCCCGTGTTTTTTTTTGGATAAATCTTGGTCTGATCTAAAACAGATTCAGAAAATGGTTGGTCCAAATAAATTGTAGATAAAGGGTTGTTCCAGGCAACGGTGGTATAAGCTCTCAAATCAATTTCCCCATCATTATTATTTTCTGATAGAAAAGCATCCAAAATCCAAGGGTTTACTTGGTCTATCCATTCTCCTCCAAAGGCTTCAGGCGCTCTCAACTGAAGAAATACCGAAGACCGACTTGAGTTAACTTGATCCGAAGACCATCCTATACCATCTTCAGAGGTATGCTGAATTTCAAATACTGACTCAATATTATTATCACCTGCCTCCGTAAAATTGTTAGCATAATCAGGGTCTAAATCATAAATACCTGAGTCAATTACTTCCTTAAATTGAGTGGCCGCCTCACTCCACTGCTCAGTATAAAGATATGCTTTGCCAAGAAGTGCTGTAGCTGCACCCCATGTAGCGCGACCAAGCTCATCGCCCCAACTGGTAGGTAAAAGGTTTTTGGCTGCTTGGGCATCATTAATTATCTGCTCATAAATAGCTGTAGGATTACTGTTTGGCTGCGGAAATTCAGAAATGCTCTCTCCCACGGCGGCTGTTGTAATCAGTGGTGGATTGTCCCACGCATTTACCAAATAGAAATAATACAACGCCCTTAAAAAATATGCTTGCCCAGCAGCTTGATCTCTAACAGTGGCATCTAAATCGGGGACAGTATCCACATTATCCAGAATATCGTTACATCTAAAAATTAACCGCCAGGCTTCGGGCCATTGATTTGGTAAGAATATATCAGCTGGGTCTACAATTATGCCCCTAACCCTCACATTTTCAAATGAAGGGGTAAACTCATCTGCCCTTCTAAACCAAGTAAAAGGAAGATATCTTCCCCATCCGAATATTGTACTCATAGGACTATAAGCCCCCACAACCGCCTGCCGTACATCCTCTTCATCCTGCCAAAAGCTTTCAGTAGAAAGTGCGTTGGGGTTTGTTTGATTCAACAATTCATCCTCACATGATATTACTAACCCGATAAGGGTCAACAGCAAAAAACTAGTTATTACTTTAATATTTCTTTTCATGACATTTTTTTAATTAAATTTTAACTGGACACCCAAAGAGACCCGAGTGCTTTGTGGATATACCGAAAGATCTACACCACGTGTTAAAAGGGCAGGGCCACCGGCGCTTGGTCCTCCAGAATTGCCAGGAACCCCTATCTCAGGATCATACCCGGAATATCCGGCAACCGTTAATAAATTTTGGGCACTGATAAAAACCTTGGCGTCAGAAGACCATTCAAAAAGATTGTCAAAATTATACCCTATCTGTAATTGTTTTAACCTAACATAACTTCCGTCTTCTATATAAAAATCAGAAACATCGAATCGTGTATTGCCAAGCACAGGGAAATTTGTGTTGGTATTTGTAGGTGTCCAGGCATTTAATACATCAGTAGAGTAATTACTTCTAGACTCAAAAGAATAGTTGTATTTATTGGCATTCAATATCTCATTGCCCACCTGACCTTGAAAGAAAAGGCTAAATTCGAAATTCTTGTATTGTGCATTAAAATTGACACCAAATTCAAAATCGGCATAAGGATCTCCAACATTGACCTTATCGTCGTCATTAATCAATCCATCTCCATTTTTGTCAACATAGATAAAATCACCAGGTTTAAGCACTGCTCTCTGACCAGGACTATTGCTCAAATTGAGGTCATTATCTATCTCGGCTTGGCTTTGATACAGCCCAGCTGTATCAAAGCCCCAGAATACACCTAACTGTTCTCCGACAATGGCTCTGGTTCCTTGAAGGTTCTCTGCTGAAAATTGCCCACCCACAATTGGGGAATCCAGCTCACCTAATGAGGTGACTTCATTAGTGGAGGTTGTAACATTCAGGTTTCCATCATACGTGAAATCTCCTGTGGCCTTTCTATAATTCAATCCGAGTTCAAGTCCCCTATTTTCTATGGCAGCAGCATTGGTCACTACAGGTTGACTGGTTCCAGAAGTTTGCGGTATGGCCAATGACAATAAAATATCATCAGTATCTCTTATGTAGTAATCAACCGTTACCTGTAATCTGCCATTTAAAAAGCTGGTGTCAACTCCAAAATTGGTTGTTCTGGATTTTTCCCAAACTAAATTCTGCAATCTAAACTGGGTTCTTGCCACACCAAAAAAACGTTCATCTCCAAAATCATAATTGGAATTGAGATTAATTATAGGAGTAAATGCATAATCCTGCAGATTTTGGGAACCTAATTCACCGTAACTGGCACGGAGCTTTAAATTACTTACAAATCCTTCCTTATTGAAAAAATCTTCATTACTAATTCTCCACCCAATGGATGCAGAAGGGAAATAACCTGTACGGTAACCTTCTCCAAACCTTGATGATTTATCCTGTCTTAGAGTAGCCGTCAATAGGTACTTGCCATCATAATCATATATTAAACGGCCATATAACGAAGCAAGGCCTGTAACAATTTCCTGGCCTGAAAACAAATCTACCTGCTCGGCTGCAGATAGAGTTCTTAAATCATTGGAAGGAAACCTACTTGCGGTTACCGAAGTAAATCTTGTAGTTGTTTTTTGGAAGGTGCTTCCTAAAATGGCATTAATGGAGTGTATTCCAAAATCATTAGTATAACTTAGAACATTATCTATCAAGGCATCGTTAGTCGTTTGGCGTGTCTCGGTTAAATCAGCATCTAAATTTTGATTTGCTCCTTGATTTGATTCGCTCCAAAAAAATGTCGGCACAAACAAGTAATTTACACTAGATGTATAATTCAAACCTAAATTCGTCCTGAATTTGAGGCCTGGCAGAAATTCCAATTCTGCCGCAATATTTCCAAATACATCGTCCTGTCTGTTGTCATCATCCAACGTTACCGCTCTGGCATATCGATTTCGGCTAAATGCAACACCATGTTGAGCATTACTTGGTGCTACGAAATTGCCATCGCTATCTCTAACAGGAATTGTTGGGAAGTTGTACCCGGTAACACCATAATCCACATTTTGATTTAAATCTCTTCGTGCCAAACCTAAGGATTGGGTCAGTTTAAACATTTTATTACTGGTCCAATATTCAGAATTCAATCTTAAGTTTATCCGATTGAAGTCCGAAGAGACCAATACACCTTCTTGATCAAAATAGTTCGCCGAAAAATAAACAGAGGAATTGTCCCCTCTACCTGCAACACTAAAGCCATAGTCTTGTATTACACCTGTTCTTAAAGATAAATCCTGCCAATTTGTATTAACATTTGGATTAAATTCTGTAGAATTCGCAGGAGCTCTGGGCGTTCCGCTTGCATCATCAATAGCATTACGCACATCTGCATATTGCCTAGCGTTTAAAAAATCAATTTTGCCAGTGGATGAAGAAAGTCCCGTAGTCGCATGCGCATTGACGACTAGACCGCCACTACTTCCTTTTGTTGTTGTTACTATAACTACACCGTTGGCTGCCCTAGATCCATAAATGGCAGCCGCAGAAGCATCCTTAAGTATTTCCATTGATTTGATATCTTTAAGATTTATCGAACTCAAATCGCTAAGGAACACGCCATCTACCACATATAGTGGATTCAAACTACCATTGATAGTGCCAGAACCTCTAATCACAACGCTCACAGGTGCTCCAGGAGCACCACCATTTGCCTGAACATTGACCCCAGCAACACGACCTTGCAACGCCTGGGTAGGATTGGATAAAACCAATGCTTGGGCATCTGTTGCGGATACTGATGCCACTGCACCAGTTAAATCACTTCTCTTTTGGGTTCCGTATCCAACAACTACAACTACAACTTCATCCAAACCAGCAGCATCCTCTTGTAAGATTATAGAGATATTGGATTGTCCGTTTATCGCAATTTCTTTGGTGGTAAAACCCACATAGGATACCACTAATATTCCATTTTCGTCAGTGAGTGTTAAGGAAAAATTACCATCAAAATCAGAAGTTGTGCCGTTTGAAGTTCCTTTTTCGACGATGCTTGCCCCTGGCAAAGGGTCTCCCATTTCATCCACAACTGTCCCCGTGACCTGCGACTGATCTACGTTTGAAGTTGTGATTTGGGCCATTTTCTTGGCATCAGCTTTAGGCTTCCTTTTAACAAGTAGAGTTTTGTTCTCGGTGAACTCATACGTAAAATTAATAGGTTCTAAAAATCTATTGAGCAACATCCGCACCTTAATAGTACCTTTTTCTATAAAAAGTTCCGGTGCATTCTTAAGCAAGTCACTTCTATAACCAAACTTATAATCAGTTTGTTTATTTATTAGTCTGAAAGCCTGCTTAATATTAAGTTTTTTGTCTTTTTCTATTAATATGTCTGCATTCTGCGATAGGCCCTTGTTTGGGCCAAATGCAAAACAAATCGAGCAAAATAGAAATACAAAGGTTCTCATGATTAACTTAAGGAAATCATATCCAAAATTGGAAGGCTTCCCCATAGAGGTAATTTTCATAAATTGCATTTTGGTTTAGTTATACATTGTTTTAATTAAGTCTGGTGGAAAAAGGCCATGACTGTCGAAGGTGCTGGCCTTTTCCTTTTTCACTTCACTATTAATACATTTTTTTTCATTTCAAATTTTACAGCATCATCACTTATGACTTCAATAACTTTAAGTAGGTCATTAAGTGATTTAGTTCTTTCCAAAACACCTGTGAACGGAATCTTCTTAAGTTCTTCTGTCATAAAAAAGACTTCTACGTCATACCATCTTGAAAGGTCTTCCACCATTTCACCAAGCGATTCTTCTTCAAAAATGAATAAACCTCTCACCCATGAGGTCATTAGCGAGGCATCAACTTCTCTGATATCAATGTGATTGGAATTATCTTTTGAAATAGATTGCTGATTAGGTATTAAAGATCTTTTAGCACCCTTCTTTTCGACGACCACTTTACCGCCAACCAAAGTTGTTATTACCTCAGCTTCATTTTTGTAAGCACGCACATTAAACTCCGTACCTAAGACATTAACTTTTTGTTTTCTAGTAAGCACCTCGAAGGACGCACCCCTATTCTCAGAACTTGGTGAAACTTCAAAATAAGCCTCTCCATAAACAATCTCAACTTCTCTTGTATTTCCCTCAAAGAAATTTGTTGGATACTTTATACGGCTATCAGAATTTACCCAAACCTTGGTCTCGTCGGAAAGTTTCAAGAAAAACTGGCCACCTCTTGGAACTGTCAAATAATTAAAAGTTAGTTCTTCCGAGCTGTCATCATTAGTTTTTGAAGTATATACCAAACTTTCACCATTACTGCTAGCTTTATCATTGTTATACCTCTTTCCCTTTTCCAGGGCAACCTCATTTCCATTTTCCAAGGTTAGTATGGCCTTATTGGAGCCACTCTCAACAATTTTAACCACATCACGATCTGGAATTGTTGTTGTGTTATTTGTTAATATAGCATATGAGACACCAAGTATTACTGTAATGGCTGCTGCGTATTTGAAGTAGTTAAAACGCCGAAGTCTACGGTCATTCATTTTATCTTTCTTAATCTTTTCTAAAACCGATTTTTTCCTCTTTTCTTTATCGAACTCGCTCATTATACAGTCAATTGTGTAATTAATTCTTAAATAGTCTCTAAAAAGATTAAAATCACCAGATTCTTCAAACCAAGAATTTAATTCTTCCCATTCCTTTTTCGAAATAATTTTCGAAAGGTATCGGATAATAAGTCTTTCTAGATTTTTGGTGTCCATACTAGGTAAAGATTCCTTATATATAACTTGATTTTTTTGACATACCCCCAACTTTTTAATAGTTTTTTTAAAGTTTAAGTATTTTTTTTACTATTGTAGTCTGTTAAGCACTCTAATAACGTTCTTGAATCAAAAACAAAAAGCAAAGAATTCTGAAAGATTTTGGTTTTTGAAAGTAGCTTTGAGGTTTTTGAAACACCAAACTGAACATAGTCAAACATGAATGATAGAAATAAACTCAACTCTAGTCTAGTACGCAGATTAAAAGAGGGAGATGAAAGCGCTTATGGGTATATGATAGATGTTTATGACCATCGATTATGCCTTTATGCGAACAGTCTCGTAAGTAATATTCTATTAGCTGAGGACATTGTTCAAAACGTCTACCTAAAAGTGTGGGAGAAACGACATAAATTAAACCCTGAATTATCCTTGACAAGTTTTCTCTTTAAATCAGTATATAATGATTGCATAACTGAATTCCATAAAAACAAACAAATCACTGCTCTTAAAAGAAAATATATTGAAGAATTAGATGCTATTTTCGAGGATAAAGATCAGGATTCGCTTGAAAGGCTTATCAAAATGGTCACACTGGCTATTCAAGAACTACCTCCGAAATGCAAACAAATCTTTCTCTTGAGTAAGAAAGAAGGTTTGACACACATTGAAATTGCTGAATATTTAAATCTTTCACCTAAAACAATAGAAAGACATATCACTATGGCGTTTTCACGAATTCGTAAAAATGTTCGTAGCAAGACTGATATTGTCCTTTTCGTTTTGTTCGGTTTCCGTCAAAGCCTAAAGGCGTAATAGTTTTGTTGTTATTGCCTGAACTAGGTCTAAAGAATCAGAATTCCAGTATCAGTATATCTGGCTGATATGTTTTTGGGTTTTCTAAGGTTCCTGAATAGAAGTTCATTTAAACATCGATTTCACTTCGCCATGGATTTTAAGAAAGCTCTTTTCCAACTCTTGTGAAGAAATAGCTATTAGGGTAGGCAAGTCCTTTTTTATCTGCGGCCTCTTAAACTGTACTTTTCTATCTATTCCATCGGCAAATACGATAAATTCACCCTGTTTCAATCTAAAAAACACTTCAGCCCTTCTTTTGGGTACTTCTCTCTCTCCTTTGATCACTCTGACCTCCGACGACAGTCCCATTCCCTTGCTTATGCTTCGGGTGGGGTTCTTTACAATCTCAAAGAAACGTTCATAATACTTGCGGTATCCGGATTGTTTACCTTTCCAAAAAATTGATAGGACAGGTTACCGAGTATGGCTTTACTTGCTTTTTCACCATAGAGCATGTCATCTTGTATTTTGTCCCGCTACACATAAAGGGTAACAATACCATAATTTCTTAAGGTGGCAGGTATGCGGTGTATATTGAGGAGCCTGATTGTCAAGGCTTCTTCCAAGCGCATAAAAGAAGGGTTTTGGCCTCGTTCGCCTGACTTCGTCGGTTTGAAATCCCAACTAATTGACACTGATTTTGTTAAAAAAAACACGGTACGCTACAAAAAGGTACTTCTCAGAAATAAATCGATGCGATACAGATGGAAAAGCTAATCTGTATTGTACACTATTTTACTCAGGTCCCTGGGAACAGTCCTGGTTTGAAGCTTCAACCCTAAAGCATGATATATCCTTGTCTGTGTGTCATTGACCGAGGAAGGAAGTAAAAATTCATTTTTGTTGCCCGTATCCTCTATAATGGATACCTCAACATCTCGAATCTCCCTGAGCATCCTTCCTTTACTGATGGGTTTGCGACTGTATTGGAGATGATAGCAGTAATGGGCTATCTGAACCAGTGCAAAAGCCACAAAACAGATACAAAAATGAGCATGGATTCTCCTAGGCTTCCAATGAAAGGTCGGACGCGTTCCCAGATCAGTCTTCATCACTCGAAAACTCTCTTCTATCTCCCATAGTTCACTATAACGCTGATAAATCTCTTCTTTTGAAGCGAACTTTAATGAAGTCCATACCCCATGAAGACCATCAAACTTCTTGTCCCTTGCAATAGCTTCCACATCTATCTGTGCATCTTTGCTTTCCATCTTGATATATCTACCTCCCCTACCACCGATAGTGATGGCATTCTTTTTTATTCTCTCTTTGGCCTTTTCTACCTGCTGCTCTCTTTTGTGTTGCATCCGTGCAGCATAATCAGGACAATACCTTAAAATTAATCTCTGGTTCCCTATTCTGTATTCGACCAACTTCCGGCCATCTTTGAGTTTTGTCCAATCATGTGTCCCTAAGATGATATTGGTCAGCTTCTGATTCAATGACCTTAACCTGGCAGCAACCACATACTCAGCACCTAATACCATTTAGTCACTATATTTGTTCAAAAGGGATTTGATGTATCATTCATATTCTGTAATGGATTTTATGAGTTCAGAATCCATCTGATCAACCATTTGAATTATACTATATTCATATGATACAATTAATTGATTAAATTCCTTGTATGCCTAAAAAATTGACATACAAGTACAAGAGAGCGAGCATGAACTGAGGAAGCTCATGCCCAAGCGAAAGAACAGTAGCAATAAAAATAAAGTTAAGATGCTTCTCTTGCTAAAACAGGGAAAAGTGACTTACATCCAGGGACTTATACCATTTAAACACTACATTTACTCAACAAGTTTACATGTTTACTCTACGGCTAAACAACTTAGGCATTAAATATTTTATGAGCAACTTTAATGTTTAAAGGGTATTAATCCCCAGGCTTAAGGTTTTCCGTAGGACTATTTATAATTGGCTTAGGTTTTATGATCAAGGCGGTTTAAAGGAATTCCTCGGTATCAGACAACGAGGTGGTATTCCGCCATTGATAACGGAACAAACCAAAAAAGCCATAGCATCTATGCTTGCAAATCCTACAACAACGATAACTAGTCACATTGAGTTATTAGCATGGGTACATAAAAATCACCAATCCGATATAAGCTATCAAGTTCTTTATAAGCACTGTCGGAAACATCACATATAGTGCTAATTGTTTCAAGAAAATCTCATCATAAAAAAGATAAAGATGCTGAACGGACCTATAAAGAAGAAAAACTTCTAGGTAAACTGTGTGAAATTAAAAGCATTATAGCTAAGAATAAGCATAAGTTTGATTCCTTCAATCTTTCTTTTCAAGATGAATCTCGTTTTGGATTTATGACCAAACAAAAGCAGGTGTTGGTTTCCAAAGGTGTCCATCCGGTTGGTAAATATCAGCATAGTTATCAATCGTTTTGGTTATGGGGATGCTTTTCACCTATCACAGGAAATAGCTTCTGTTGGGAAACATTATCAGTGTCTAATGATATTTTCGAGGGTTTTCTGAATGATTTGAGCAAACAAAATCCGAAAGAACTTAAAATCCTGATTATAGACAATGCTGGCTTTCATGCTTCTAAGAATATGACCATTCCAGAAAATATTGAGTTCACCAGAATTCCTGCTTATACCCCAGAGCTTAATACTGCTAAAAAGGTATGGCAATGGATGAAAGAAAAAGTGGCTATGAAATTCTTTGAAGATCTTGAATCTCTAAAGAAAAAAAATAACTGAGATGATTACGCAACTGAAGTCTGAACTCATAAAATCCATTATAGGATATAATTTATACACCAAAGCCTTTTTGAGCATTTATAATGTGTAAATGATATAACTTATCTTTGCCCCAATATAGTCCAAAAAACTATTCGAAAAGTTGTGCTTTTGAAAGATAATTTCATGTTTGTAAAACCTGGTCAAGAAATTATATTCGTATTTAAATCGTATGAATTGAACAAGAATTTTAACTGGTGTGTTAAATAGATTTCTAAATTTGATTACTATCCTTATCCTAATGCGAATTTCAAGAATTTAGTTCAGATGTATCAACATTTAATAAATTATTCTTACATTTGTTGAGCGCTGATTCCGTGAACACGATCTGCATGAACCTGATACCCTCTACCCCCCCCTACTTTTTTAGAGCTTACACGCTAAGCAACAAGATTTTCTTTTTTTATATACGTTGGTTTCAGATTTGGATCACCTGCCGGTTTAATATCGTCTATGTGATGTTAAACAATGAAGCTGTTATAAATAGAACTCCTGAAAATCCATTCTCATATAGCAAAGATCGAATAATGGCTATCAATGAAAATCTAATATGCAACACATAAATTTTGTAAAACCTAGTCAAGAAATTATATTCGTATTTAAATCGTATGAATTGAATTGCACAAGAATTTTAGCTGGTGTGTTAAATCGCTTTCTAAATTTGATTACTATCCTTATCCTAACGCGAATTTCAAGAATTTAGTTCAGATGTATCAACATTTAATAAATTATTCTTACATTTGGGATAGATTATTCTTACATTTGTTGAGCGCTGATTCCGTGAACACGATCTGCATGAACGTGATACCCTCTACCCCCCCCTACTTTTTTAGAGCTTACACGCTAAGCAACAAGATTTTCTTTTTTTATATACGTTGGTTTCAGATTTGGATCACTTGCCGGTTTAATATCGTCTATGTGATGTTAAACAATGAAGCTGTCAGAAATAGAACTCCTGAAAATCCATTCTCATATAGCAAAGAGCGAATGATGGCTACCCAAGAAGGCATCAATGAAAATCTAATATACGGCATATAAATGATGACCTTTAAAAACCGCAAACTAAAAAAACAATCAATTTATGAAAATACTTTGTAAAACAAAGAGTATTGGTTTTACTCTTTTTCAATTCGATTTGAAAATGAAAATAACTTCATTTTTAATATTGCTAACGCTTTTTCAAATACATGCCAGCATGTATTCCCGAAATGCCAAAATCATTTCAGATCTTGAAAATGTAAGTGTAGAGAGGGTACTTGAGGAAATAGAATCTATTTCTAATCTTAAAAATTTTGTCAACACAGAATTGGTAGATTCTAGGGAGGAAAAATCTAGAGCACGCGAAGAAACCATAAATAGCCCTGTTATTTTACCCCAAAAAATACAAATCAAAGGTGTTGTTGTGGATAGCAGCAATGTACCATTACCCGGAGCCAATATTTTAGAGAAAGACACCAATAATGGAACGCAGACCGATTTTGACGGTAATTTTACGTTAAGTGTAGACAATACCAATTCGGTATTAGTCATATCCTACGTAGGGTATTTATCCCAAGAAATTACTGTCGATTCTCAAACAGATTTTAATATTACGTTGCAGGAGGATAGCGCAATAGATGAGGTTGTGTTGGTTGCTTATGGCACACAAAAAAAAGAGAGCGTTGTATCTTCAATAACATCTATTGATGTAGGCAACCTCCAAGCAGTTCCAACAAGCAATATTACCACTGCATTATCCGGTCAAATGACCGGGCTTATATCATATCAAAGTACAGGAGCACCCGGTGACGATAATGCTCAATTCTTTATCCGTAATGCAGCTTCATTTGGAAATAACGTAAGATCGCCTTTAATTCTAGTTGACAATGTAGAAATAGATTCACGCCAGCTCTCACGCCTTAGCCCAGATGATATCCAAAGCTTCTCTGTACTTAAAGACGCTGCTGCAACGGCTTTATATGGAGCACGTGGTGGTAATGGTGTAGTGCTTATCACAACTAGACAAGGTAAAGAGGGTAAAGCTATTATCAATGTTAGGACCGAGTCTTCGGTTTCAACGCCTACAACGAAGGTTAGTCTTGCTGACCCAATTAACTACATGAGGAATTTTAATGAGGCTATTTTAACCCGAGACCCTGTTGCATCACCACGTTATTCGTTGGAAAAAATTGAAAGAACACAAGATCCAAACCGTAACCGTTTTGTTTATCCGGCTACCAATTGGTTAAGAGAATTAACCAGAGATTATTCTATAAACAATAGAGCAAATCTAAGTGTTAGCGGTGGTGGTAAAGTTGCAAACTACTATGTGGGCGGTTCTTATTCAGAAGATAATGGTATCCTAAAAGTTGATAAGATTAATAAATGGAATACCAATATTAAGTTTAGAAAATACACGTTGCGTTCAAATGTAAATGTTAATGTCTCACCGATAACAAGGATGGTTGTTCGTTTGAATGGTGCATTTGATGATTACCGAGGTCCAATAGGAGAATTAGGGAATAATGGTAGAAACACCTACTACCAGGCACTAAATGCCGATCCTGTATTATTTCCTGCGGTCTATAATGCTGATGAAGCGTTTTCATTCGCGCCGTATTTATTATTTGGTAATGTTCAAGCCGGTGGTGGAAATGATGAGGCTGTTAGGTATGTCAATCCATATGCAAGGTTAATGCAAGGTTATGAAGATAACAGGTCAAGTACCTTGTCAGCACAATTAGAATTTTATCAAGATTTAGATTTTATTTTAGAGGGGTTTGACCTGAAATTTATAGGCAATATTTCGAGGTTTGGAAACTTTAGCCTTATAAGGTCGTACAGACCCTATTATTTTACAATTACACAGAATGGTTACAATCCTAGCGAAGATGCCTTAACACCTGAGGATGATGGATATACTTTATTTCCAATAAATCCTACTACAGCTAGTAGATTTATAGATTATGCTGGTGGCGACCAGAATGTATCGTCAACCATGTATGGAGAGCTGTCTTTTGTTTACAGCAATACTTTTAACGAAAAGCATGAAGTTGGTGGTTTATTGGTAGGTACAATAAGGGAATTTCTTGATGGGAAAAATAGTTTTCCTACTGGTGATGGGGGCCAACGTACTGAGTTTGAAAACACTTTGCCTAACCGAAATTTAGGTCTTGCAGGTCGCCTTACTTATGCCTATAGCGGGAAGTATTTTACAGAGTTTAATTTTGGCTACAACGGTTCAGAAAGATTTGCTAAAGGAGACCGTTTTGGCTTTTATCCTTCGTTTGGTATAGGATGGTTCATATCAAAAGAAGATTTTTACACTAACTCAGCCATTAGTAATATCGTTTCACAACTCAAACTTAGAGGTACTTATGGAACAGTTGGTAATGATAACCTTGGAGGGCCTGATAGGTTCTACTACTTGTCAAGTGTAAATTTAAATTCGTTTCTCGGAGGTTTTTTTGGTAACAACACGTCTCAAGAACTTTACTCCAGGCCAACCGTTTCTATTAATAGTCCTGGTAACCCTGATATTACCTGGGAGGTTACTCAAAAAGCAAATTTGGCACTTGAAATAGGACTTTATAACAATAAATTGTCAATCGTTCCAGAAGTTTACTGGGAGAAAAGAAGAAATATATTGCAAAGAAGGTCAGATATTCCATCAACATTAGGTTTGCCATATGAACTGTATAGTAATGTACAAGTTAATGTTGCAAAAGGGTTTGAACTAGCAGCAGATTATAAAGGTTATATTGCTAGTGGAGTAGATGATATTTGGTTTTTATTTAGAGGAAACTTTACTTATGGAACAGCTAATGTGGAGACTTTTGATGAAATTGGGACAGATAAAGCACCTTGGATTTCAAGAGTAGGGCATTCGCCCGCTCAGAATTTTGGATACATCGCTGAACATCTTTTTATTGATGAAAAAGAAGTCGCCAACTCCGCATCACAAGCGGCCCTAGGAGATCAAATAATGGCCGGCGACATTAAATATGTTGATATTAACAAAGATGGCATTATCAACCAGTTTGATACTGCACCAATTGGATATCCTACAGTTCCGGAAATTCAATTTGGTTTTGGTGGAAGTGCTGGATACAAGAATCTAGATCTTAACTTTTTCTTTCAGGGCCAGTCGCGTTATTCATTTTGGATTAACCCGAATGAAATAGCTCCTTTTATATCAACAGATGGCGGAAATAGAGCCTTGTTAAGCTGGATAGCAGACAACCATTGGACAGAATCAAATAGAAACCTTTACGCCCAATGGCCTAGACTATCAAGTATTAATGGAGTTGGGAACCAAAATAACTTTCAGACCAGCACATACTTTATGAGAACTGCATCGTATTTGCGATTAAAACAAATGGAAATAGGATATACATTTCCAGATAAAAACAATACGATAATTAGGGCTTATGTAAGCGGCACAAATTTGGTGACCATAACAAATTTTAATCTTTGGGATCCTGAAATGGGGGGAAATGGTTTGGCCTACCCATTGCAAAAGGTATTTAACCTCGGACTTCAAATTAATTTTAACTAAATCAAACATGAAGAGCATGAAAAACATAATAAACATAAAGAGAAGTGTCTTAATTGTCATCCTAGTGACTTTCAGCACAATTTCCTGTGGTGATTATCTGGATGTTGTTCCGGGAGATAGTCCTGTGCTTCAAGATGCCTTTCTTGATAGAAATGAATCTGAAAAATATTTAATGACTTGTTATTCATTTATTCCAAGTTATGGAAATCCATACCAAAGCTTACCACTATTGGGAAATGATGAGATTTTTTATACGACTGAAGACATTCAGTTTACTTTTTTTAACAGTACGTTCCCAAACCCTTATCGTTATGGATACGGTGCAACAAATACCTCCAGCAGCCCGATAATGAATTTCTGGGAGGGGAATAATGGTGCCCCAAACTTATGGGATGCCATTAGGCATTGCAACGTCTTTTTAGAGCATATGCCATCAGAATCTGGTGGGCCAGTCAATATTGAGGAGAGTGAACGTAATCAATGGATGGCAGAAGTAAAAGTGTTAAAAGCCTTTTTCCATTACTATTTGTTCACTTTGTATGGTCCTATACCAATTGTAGATGAAGCTGTTTCTACAAATGCAGGTGTTAATGAATTTAAAATATACCGTGAGCCTATTGATGATGTGGTAAATTATATAGTAGAAACCATTGACGAAGCACTACCTGATTTAAAAAACCATACAGATATTGTGCTTAATAGTGAGGCTGGAAGGATAACAAAAACAGTTGCTCTCGCTATTAAAGCCAAGACATTAGTCTGGAGTGCCAGCCCTTTGTTTAATGGTAATACAGATTTTAAATTAACGGACAATAGGGGCATAGAATTATTCCCTCAATCATACGATCAAAATAAATGGCAATTGGCCAAAGATGCAATAGAAGAAGTACTGGAATCAGCAAACGAAAATGGTTTTAGCTTACACTATTCTGATGGCAGCGAAATAAGAGGAGATACCCCAAGCCAGAGAACACTTGATCGCTTATCGGTAAGAGAAGCTGTGGTCACACATTGGAATGACGAAATTATTTGGGCAAACTATGAAAATGGTTCTAATTTGCTGCAGTCTTGGGCAGGGGCATATTATCCGGGGGTTCAGCCACAAGGCAAATCCGTTGGTCAACGACAAGCATCACCGCTTCATATTATCGAACAATTTTATTCCGCTAACGGCGTACCTATTAGTGTAGATAATGAATGGATTAATAATGACTGGTACAATAATAGGTTTACTCCGGTACAAGTGGGGACTGCTAATAGCACCGAGGCTGTAGAAGGTCAAATTACTGCTCAAATTAACTTAAACCGTTCACCCCGGTTCTATGCAAGCGTTGGCTTTGACCGTGGATATTGGGAAGGGAATGGTTATAGTGAGGCTGATTTTAGGCATTTAGAGAGCCGCGCAGGTGAAGTAAGCGGAGCTATTGGTGTGCGATCCATATCAATGACCGGCTATTATTGCAAAAAAGTCTCCGGCATTAATAATAGCTTTCTTAATCCTGGACAAGGAACAGGGTTTCAGCCAGAACCTTATGCTTTTCCTATTTTTAGGCTAGCTGACTTTAAACTTCATTATGCGGAATGTCTAAATGAATTGGGACAAGATTATACTGAAGTTTTACCAATTTTAGATGAGATAAGGGATAGATCTGGAATTATTCCTGTTAAGGAGGCGTGGGACAATCATACGAATTCCACTGATTATGATAATCAGACAGGATTACGAGAAATTATCAGACAAGAAAGACTAAATGAACTTGCATATGAAGGTGCACGTTTTTGGGATACAAGGCGTTGGCAAACAGCTCTGGTTAACATGAATACCCCAGTACGAACTTGGAATGTTTGGGGCGAAACAGTGACTGATTATTATAATGTTGTCACTAGGCAAAGACCATCCTACTCATTTAAGAACTACTTAATGCCTATAAGTGAAACTTCGTTGATCAATAATTCTAACCTTGTACAAAATCCGGGTTGGTAAACACTTTTTAAAATATAAAATAATTATTATTATGAAAAAATTAAATAAACGCGTTGATGGTATTTTTACTTCAGCGCTGGCAATGGTACTACTGCTTTTCGGGTGTAACGAGTACCTCTCTCCTGATGTTTATGTAAAAAACAATGAACAACCACCAGCATTGGTAAGTGCTAATGTAACCAATATTAACGGTGGTGCTAAAATTGAGTTTGAATTGCCAAAAGGACTAGATGATTTGTTATATGTAAAAGCTACTTATCTAAGAAATGGTGAACTGGCGGAAGCAAAAGTATCTCGATATGATAATGAGCTTTATGTTAGAGGGTTAAGGGATACCAATCAAACAGTAGATGTAACATTAACCGTTGGCAATTCTAGCGGTAAAGAATCGGAACCGATAATTGTACAAATAAAACCTTTAATTGCTCCTCTTGATTATGCTTTACAGACAATTTCGGCGGGTGAAACCTTTGGAGGACTTGACCTTAGTTGGGAAAATCCCACTGAAGCCACTTTGGTTGCTAAGGTCTATACCAATGCTGTTGTGACACCCGAAGAAGAGCCAGTCTTAACGGAAATATTCTCTGAAGACACAAAATTACCATCTCCAGAGTATAAAGTCAGGGGAGAGGTAATTGGCGGATTAGATCCTGTTCCAACCGATTTTCAATTTATTTTTAGAGATATTTATGGAAACGAGACCGAACCCATAACTCTTACAAGGACACCTATTTTTGAACAATACTTGGAGCCGGTGGCAACTGACATTTTCCCATTCAATGGAATATCAGAACACAGTGCAACGTTAGCTAATGATGATCCTACCTTGACATGGGATGGTCCAAACTGGGGAGACAGGGCATCTTACAAGCTATGGGATGGCAGATGGGCTACCTACGGAGATTGTTATTGGGCAGTAGCCCATGATCTAGGTAACCTAGGAGGAGACGAAGTATTTAAAAACAAAAAAAGTGCTTTCGTAACCCTTGATTTACAAAATCCTTCCAAATTAAGTAGATATCATGTTTATAACATGACGAATAAGCAATTTGTTTGGAATGAATCCTCACCCAGAAAATGGCGTATTTGGGTAACCCCTGATTTAACCGAAGAAGCTGCAAAAGTATGGGGGCCAGATTCAAACTGGGAAGTAGCTCAAGAATTTACGGTTCCGCCGCCTCGTGATGGTAAAATTGCTCATGATGTGACAGATTCTGATTGGCAAACGTGGAGGGAAGGTTGGGAACAAGAGCTAACACATATAGATTATCCTGTCCGTTTCATCAGGTTAGAAGTATATGAGGCTTGGGTATCTACGGTCGGTGGAGCGGCTACAGGCGAATTTCAGGTTTATGGAGCTCCTCAATCAGATGATTAATAAGGATTGTTCTATTTCAAATAAAATAAAGTAAAATGAAAAAAATATTAATATTTATTACATCCGTTGCGGCAAGTATCGGATGCGACAATGTAAATGAGTTGCATGAACAATATCTCCAAGAAGGCTCACCTGTTTATTCGGGGAAAATTGACAGCTTAGATGTTTATTCAGGTTTTTACAGACTAAAAGCGTCTGTCTATCCATCGCCTGATGTGAACAGGAAGGAATTTAGGGTATATTGGAATAATTATGCTGATTCGATTGTCTTTCCTTATGATGAAACATATTTAAACTCCGATAATGGAAGGTACGAAGTAATTATTGATGGTTTTGAGGATAAAAAGATCGAAGGTTTTACAACTCTGGTTTTCAGAAATTATGATGTACATGGAAATAAATCCAGAGAATCTGAATCAAATGCACTAATTTACGGGAACGATTTTAGGTCAAGACTGTTTAATCAGGGAGCATCTGGGTTTGACGGGAAGCACTTCAATCTGTTGTCTCGTGATAATATGGCTGGTTTATGGGTTGAATACACAAAAGATGATGGTACGCAAAGTACTCTGGAATTTAAAGGCGGTGTTGAAAAACTGAAACTGTTGGGGATTGATCCGCATTTACCTGACTACAAAAGTGGGACAAGCTTCAAGTATAGAACATTGTACCACTTGAATCCAACTGACATTGATCCAATTTATGCCGGAAATCCAAGTGAAACTGCACCCATTGTTTTTCCAGACCCATTGATTATCGAAAATAATACTGTTCATAAATATGGTTTTGCCGAAACATTCAATATTCCGGTTCAAGTCTATGAAGGATCGGCTTTTACTTCAGAATCTGATCAGTCATGGTGTACTGTTGTAAACAATAATGAGAGTGGTGTGATTGAAGTCTCAATTGCAGAAAATACTGCTAGTGCAGCAACAATTATCTCTAGAACAGCAACAATTACGGTGAGTGTTGTTGGCAAAACCGGAGATGACTTTACCAAAGAAATCCAAATTATACAAAGTGATGCAACGAAGCTGGATGATACTAAATCCGGTTGGTCAACTGTTTCACTCTCTGATGATTCCTTTGGCGAAACAGCATGGGGTTGGGGAACTGCTAAACTGTGGGATGGCAATCTAGGAGAACCAGGATACCATACCAACCCGGCTCAAACAACACCGTTCTTTTTTAGCGTCAACTTAGGCAAACCATTACTCATTGATGGATTGGAAATTGTTCCACGACAACGATGGGTCAAAAATCCTGAAATTTTTGAAGTTTGGGCATCAAATACTGAAACCGAGGTGGGTGTTAATAAGGAATCTCCTGATTGGGAAGTAAAAGCTATTGAAGCTGGATGGGTAAAATTAAAACATGTTGATTTTAGCGGATGGACAGGTACTGATACAAGAACCGCATATATAGGAGCAACCGAAAAATATCAGGTTATAAGAATACGGGTTTTGAAAAATTCTAGCCCTGAAGGAAATCTGAACTTACTTGAATTGTCCATTATCGGAAAAGAATAAATAATAATAACTTATTGATTTTTGTAGTATATAATTGAATACATAGAAAGTTGCAATAATGGGTTTATTCTAGTTTTCTTTTTATGGTTTTAGTGTTCAATTATGAATGCATAATATGATAAAATGAAATATAATACTGAAAAACGGTGTTGTAAAGAAAGGTGGTTAAGACAGTTACCTAGACAAACCTAAAGTAAAATAATCTTAATCGTGTGATTGACAGTGTTTGTTACTTTTCGTTTAACTTCACATAATGAGTTGTAGAAGCCACCGTTTGAACAACAATAGATAAAATCCCATGTTGCTGAATGATCGATTGATAAAAGATCACAAGAATCAAGATCTCATTGGACAATAATTCCAATGAAAATACATGAATATTAATACAATTAAATTATTTTAATACTAATTAATCAATATACCGAATCCTCGTTCTCCCAGAACCTTTCTAATATGCTACACCCTGATATGGTTACAATGAGTAGTATCCCAGCAATATTTTTCGTAGCGTATTCATCATTTCTCTTTTAATCTTTTTAGTTACCAAATCGTATTATCCTATCTCCGTTTAAACCATCGTCAAATGAAAACACACAAACATTTTTTAATAATAGTTGTTTTTTTACTTCCTCTAGTTGGTTTAGTTAGTTGTAAAAACCAAGATGCCGAAATAGAACAACTACGGCAACAGTTAGCGAGTTTACAAAAACAATTAACGGAAGAAGAAGATGCTAAAGTTTCAGCTCAGTCTAAAGTTACCGATTTAGAAAATCAGGTAAAAGATTTAAATCAACAAGTTGAAAATGTAGAAAATCAGCTAAAGGATCTAGAAAACTCCCAAAATGAGGTTAGTTCATTACCCCACATTTATATTAATACTGATGGTAAAACCATCATAGATGAACCCAAAATATCGGCTACACTTGAAATAAAGAAAAACCAAGAAGTAATTGAACAACATCATATTGGAATAGAATTACGTGGTGCAACCTCACAACAATTATTTGAGAAAAAGTCTTATGGCTTGGAAACTTGGGACCAAGAGGGTAGTGACTTAAATGTTGAATTAGGTGGATACCCAGAAGAAGAAGACTGGATTTTACACGGACCATATAGTGATAAAACACTAATTCGAAATGTACTGATTTACCAACTTTCAAACGCTATCGGAAGATATGCTACTAGGACTTCATTTTACGAACTCACTATTAATGGAGACTACGAGGGGACATATGTTTTGATGGAAAAAATCAAGAGAGATAAAAACCGTGTTGATATCAAAAAAGTAGACTCTGATGATATTACCGGAGGGTATATCCTCAAGATTGACAAAAACGCAGGAAAAGATCGAGCGTTTTCTATTGATGACCTGGGCTGGGAATCAAAATATGACCCTTTCGGTAAAGAAAAAACTGAAGAATCTAGCAAAACAATAAGATTTCTTTATGAATACCCTGATGCTGAAGATATCGAAGAGGAAGAAAAGGAATATATCCAGAATTATATAAAAGAATTTGAGAATGCTCTAGCCTCTCAAGATTATAGAGACCCAAGTTTAGGATATAGAAAATATATAGATGTAGATAGTTTTGTCGACTTTTTTTTATTGAATGAGATTTCAAAAAATGTCGATGCCTATCGCTTAAGTACTTTCTTCTACAAGAATAATAAGAATGGAAAACTGTTTATGGGGCCCATTTGGGATTTTAATATCTCTTTTGGAAATGCAAATTATTGTGAAGGTGAACGACACATAGGCTGGTCATACAAATTTAATTCTAGATGTTCAAATCATTTTCAACTAGTTCCATTCTGGTGGTCAAGACTACTATCGGATCCCTATTTTAAAGGGAAAATCAAAGAACGATGGTCAGAACTTCGCACAGATCAGTTTTCCACAGAATCCATTTTAAATCGTGTAAATACGCTGAGAGTAACACTTGAAGAAAATGGTTTGTTTCAGAGAAACTTTAAACGATGGGCTATTCTAGGCGAATATATATGGCCTAATAATTACGTGGGCATGTCTGTAGACGATGAATATAGATATCTCAGAGACTGGATACAAGGCCGTTTAAATTGGTTGGATAATGCAGTCTCAAGACTATGATTTTGAATATGCCATTTGGATAATCATATCTATTCTTCATATGGACACTTGTTTCATACACTTTGTTGATATTTTCAGATACAGAATTGTTTTTCAAATGAATCAACCCGCAGGAAACCACCATGTTAAGTGGTAACTCCGCAGTATGGAATAGTAATGCTAAAAGACAAGAACTGACGGATCTTTTAGATGCACATTGAGGAGGAGGTATAACATTTAATGTTAATTAGAAATTATTTGAATAGTGTATAGTAGTTAGCCTTTCACTTAAACTATTGATATAAGGACTAAAAGGCTAACTACGTTTTGGTATAGCCAACCCGCCAACGCGACATTATATACCCTCTGGCAACTAGTTGCCAGAGGGTATTAAAAAGAGGTTAATTTTTGTGTATAAATCAAAATTCCAAAAAAGGAAATAAGAAAGGCGATAGTGCATATAAAAAGCTATACCTGTATTTGTACGTCATGCCAGAAGAAGAACCAAGAGAGGTGCCTACAAGGGAAATAGAAGTCAGATTAAATACCGAGAACCTATAGATAAGCGTCCTCAAATCATAGAAGAACGTACCCGATTTGGCGACTTTGAAATGGATTGTATTAAAGATTCGACAAAAGCAGCCTTGATTGGTTGAGAATACGAATTAAAACCCTAACTCCCGTTTCACATCTGCCATGAGATCTTTTCCTTTTGAAACGATCAAACTACCTCCAGGTGAAGAATCCAAAACATAATCGAAACCCTGAGCCTCCGCAACTTTTTCAATAGCAACACGTGCTTTGTCCATTAACGGATTCATTAACTCACCCTGCTTTTTTTGAAGTTCCAATGAGGCAGATTGACGAAATTCAGCAATGTTTTGCTGCATACTTTCTAATTCCCGTGATCTCTGCTGGTTGATTAAATCAGATTGGTTTTCTGCATCTGCGGCATAATTCTGTGCCTTAGTTTGGTATTCCTTAACTGAAGAATCTAACTCAGTAGAATATTGCTTTTCAAGATTTTCTAATTCCTTGTTCACCGCAATTACTTCTGGCATTTCACCCAAAAGTTGTTGGGTATTGATGTGTGCAAAATTGTTTTGAGCATTTCCAATTAATGATGTGGCCAGGGTGAAAATAAGACCCAAAAAGAAAGTAAAAATATTTGACTTCTTCATTTTAATGATTTTTGAATTATGAATTGATAGTGAGAACTAAAAGATAACCTTCACAAGTTGCAAATATCGCAAATTTAATTCATAGTGATAGGTACATCTTTGTTAAAATAAGATTGGAATTATTCGATTTTAAATCAATTAGAATTGCTGTCCAATGATGAAATGGGTTTCCCAGCCATTCGGCGAACCTGTAGTAGATGTCGGGCTGTCAAAACCATAGCCGAAATCAATACCCAATAATCCAAACGCTGGCATAAATATCCTTACACCACCCCCTGCAGATCTTTTTGAATTAAATGGATTGAACTCACGGAAACCATCGTATCCATTGCCAGATTCTAAAAAGGTCAAAGCAAAAATGGAAGCCGCCGGTTTGAGCGAAATAGGATATCGTAATTCTATAGTAAACTTATTGAACATTACAGAACCATCAGTAGAAGATAATGACTGGTTGCCATACCCCCTCAACGATATATTCTCTCTACCATCTAAAGCATAATTCTGCATACCATCACCACCGAGGAAGAAACGTTCAAAAGGAATCAACCCCCGGTTATTATCATAAGCACCAATAAAGCCAAAATCAGCTTGAGCTTTTAGAACAAACTTATCCACCAATTGAGTATACCAAGTCCCATTGAATTTTATTTTGTAAAACTCCAACCATCTGAATCGTTCCTGATCAATGAGCTCACGATTTGGATTCCCTTGAGAATCTTGAAATTCAGGTAGATTTTCCAAATTTCCATAATCTCTATCAGAAAAAAAGGAATAGGGAGGTGATAATTTTGCTCGTATAGTAAATGTCGATCCGCCAACAGGGAAAATAGGATTGGTGAAAGTATTGTTTCGAGAAAGAGCAATCTCGTAAGTGAAATTATTGGCTACACCATTTCCAAATGTGAATAACCCTGTGAAATAATTATTAAAATTATAGTATTGATAAGCAATGGCTTGCGAAAGTTGGAAATAATCATCAGGTACCTGCAGCCTTTTGGCTAGACCAACTGAAGCACCAGTTATTTGAAAAGACTGACTCTTGTCAGCCCTACCAGTGAAATAATCATACCGGTATTGTACCGTG
This sequence comes from Flavobacteriaceae bacterium bin25, assembly GCA_002238525.1. Lineage (GTDB taxonomy): Bacteria > Bacteroidota > Bacteroidia > Flavobacteriales > Flavobacteriaceae > Bin25. The sequence continues at coordinate 70,373 of MPMN01000001.1, read as the reverse complement.
TGAGAGAAAGAGGTAGAAAAATTAACAGGTTGCCGACCACCAAGCCACGGTTCTGAAAAACTAAAGCTATAAGTATTATAGAATTGACTCGACTGCAATCGCAAACTCAAATTTTGACCATCACCCATAGGCAAAGGCTTGTATTCTTGGCTATTGAATATATTTCGCATTGAGAAGTTATTAAACGATAATCCAAGTGTACCAATAAAGCCACCTCCACCATAACCTCCTTGTAATTGAATTTGACTTCCGCCGGTTTCACTGAGAGGAAAAGATATATCCACCGTTCCTGCATTAGGATCTGCATTGTCAAAGCTGGGATTGATTTTTTCAGCATCAAAAAACCCCAATTGTCCCAACTCTCGAATTGTTCTAACCAATTGATCTTGACTATATACTTGACCAGGTCGGGTCCTTAATTCACGATAAATTACATGATCATTGGTCCGCTCATTACCCGAAACCGAAATTTTGTTAAACTGAGCCAGCTTGCCTTCACTGATTCGGACTTCAAAATCAATAGTGTCTTGCTCAGCACTAATTTCTACAAGATTGATGTTAGAAAAGAGATATCCATTGTTTTTATAAAGGTTTTCAACATTGTCTGCATCCGGGTTACCTACTTCAGATATACGCTTTTTCAAAAGACTACTATTGTAGGCTTCTCCTTTTCGAATACCTGTTTTTTGTTTTAAGAAATAGTCGCTGTATACAGTGTTACCAACAAACTCAATATCCCCAAAATAGTATTTGTTCCCTTCCTCAATTTCTATTTTGATTGCCAAGGTTTTATTTTCATTAGTTATAATCGTATCAGAAATAATTCTGGCATCCCTATACCCTCTTTCTTTTAAATGCTCAGTTAATGAAATTAAATCTGCTTGGAAATCCTCTTCTATATACTTTGATTTTTTCCAAAATCTAACCCTATTTCTCTTTTTGGTCTTTTTTAGTTTTTTGCGCAAAAATCCATCCCTAAACACCTCATTACCATTAAAATCAATATCAGATATTTTTACTCTAGGACCTTTGTCAATAAAGATGAGCAATTCAGATTGATTGACTTTCAGACTGTCTTCTCTAGTGTCTAGAGTAACTTTGGAATTAAGAAAACCATCTTCTTTAAATTCTTTTAAAATATAGTTTTTGGTATTGGTCAAAAAACTCTCCGAGAGTTTTTTACCCGGTGTCAATTCAGTCTCCTCAATCAAAGCATCCTGTTTCCCTTTTTTGATTCCCCTGAATGTAGCTTTGGATAAAGTGGGTAATTCATCAATTTCAATTTCTAAAGAAATATCGTTGTTCAAAACTCTAGTAGCATATACATTGATATTGCTAAACAAGTCTAAATTCCATAGTTTGTTGATTACTGATGAGATTGTTTCCCCTGGAACTTTGATTCGCTGGCCTACCGAGAGTCCAGTATATGAGATAAGCGTTTGTTGATTGAACGTTTTTAAACCAACCACGCTGATGCTATCTAAGGTATAGGTTTTGCCCTCAACATAATCAGATACTTGACTGATAGTCAATGTGGGCAAAAAAATGAAAACTAAAAAAAAAGGGTATCTATTGAGTCGCAAAAATCTTTTGTTTCATTTGGTGTCCAGTTTTTCCATACCTACGCTCTCTTTGACAATACACCGAAAGAGCTGATTCAAAATCTTCCTTAGTAAAATCAGGCCAGAATTTTTCATTGAAATACAATTCGGCATAACCCAATTGCCATAGTAAAAAGTTGCTCAGTCTTTGTTCTCCACTTGTTCGTATTAAAAAATCAACATAAGGCAATTCAGCAGTATAAAGATTTTGGTTTATCAATCTTTGATTGATGTCTTCAATTTTATATACCCCATTAATAACTCCCTGTACAATTGACTTGGTTGCATTAACGATTTCTTCTCTTGATTCGTAACTGATAGCTAGAGTCAAATTGAGACCTTTATGGTCTGCAGTTTTATGTACGATCTCATCCAGAACTTCTCTAACTTCTAATGACAAGTCATTCAAGTTTCCAATGATGTTTATTTTGACTTGACTTTCCACAATGCGCTGAAATTCATTCTTCAATGATTCAACCATTAGATTCATTATGACCGAAATCTCATTTTGGGGACGCTTCCAATTATCTTTTGAAAAAGCAAATAAAGTCAAATATGGAATGCCCATATCGGAGGCCTGCTGGACGATATCAATGGCGACCTCTACCCCTTTTTGATGTCCAAATTCTCGAAGCTTTCCAATTTTTTCTGCCCATCGACCATTCCCATCCATTATTATGGCCACATGTCTTGGAAGTTCATTATAATACATTTTCACGAACTAATAATTAACTAGTGGAAAGTCCCTAAGAGAAATTGTGGCAGAAAGTCCATAAAAAAAATACCAATCATTGCCGTTGACATTCTCATAACAGTCTAAATCATCAACACCCGTGTAACGAGCCCCAAATTCGGCCCCAAAGTTAAACAACCTTGAGGCATTAATAGAAACGCCTACCCCACCCAAAAGAATTCCTGATAAGTTAAATTTTTTGTTACCTCCACTCCCAATTTTTTCTACATCTTGAGAAATAGATATTGCTTCCTCAATAGTAACCTCCGAATCAGATCTATGTTGAAAACAAAGATGTGGGTGAGCATATATTCGTTGTCTGAGAACCCCTCCCCCAGCAAAAATATATGGCCTAAATTGCGGGATTTCCCAATTCATAAAATCTCTGGGTATCAGCCAATATTCAAGACGGCCACTCATTTCTAAGTTTCTGGAAGACAAGGCAGAATTTTTAATCAATGAAAATAATGGATATGAATTTGATAAAGGGTTCCTAGTTTCAAAAGTACTCAAAGCACCCTGAATGGAAAAATAGCTATTTAAATTTAGGCGATAGACAGCACTAACGACAAATGAACTCCCAAGACCTTTTAATAAGTCTTCTTCAGCATTCTCGCTGATCTGGAAACTACTAACTCCAAGAAAAACTCCTACTTGGTGAACTTGAGAAATCCCTTTGTATTCATGACCAAAAAATACCAAACCTAAAAAGAGATAAGATTTTGGAATGTACCCTACCCAGTTAAAATTTAGTTTTATAGGAGTAAAAATCATTGTTCTGAATTTCGGGTGTCCTTCCCCCAATATAATTTTTCCTGCAGTGTTCGAAAAAAACTATTCCCTTGAAGTTGAACAGTATTAATGCTAAATCTAGCTTTTCGTACGGTGACCAGATGACCATATTCTAGCGATATAGATCGGGAATCAAGAGATAATAAATGATGCGTTCCTCGACCAGAAATATTTAGTTGCATCGTATTTGAATCAGGTATAACTAGCGGGCGAACATTGATATTGTGTGGAGCAATTGGGTTGAGAACCCAACATGAATTCTCAGGGCTGACTATTGGTCCCCCCACAGATAGTGAATATCCCGTTGATCCTGTAGGTGTACAGATAATCAATCCATCTCCCCAATAGGTTGTTAATTTTTCTCCATTAAGGGCAGCATCTATCTGAAGCATACTCACATCATTTTTTCTTGTCACACAAACCTCATTAAGTGCAAACTTTAAATCTTTAATTGCTGAAATATAAGGAGTTATTTCCACCTCAAGTAATGTCCTTTTGACGGTGGAAAATTTTTCATTTACCAATAAATCAAGTCCGCTTTTGTAAAATTCTTTGCTTGTTGAAGTCAAAAAACCGAGCCGACCCGTATTTATCCCCAAGATAGGCACTTCAGTAGGTCCGACAATTGTTACAGAATCTAGCAAATTACCATCGCCACCAATGGAAAATAAAAAATCATAATCACTATCCACAAAGGGCTGGGGTTCGAAGTAATCATACTTTTGATAATTCGATCTCAAATATTTTTCCAAACTTTGAATCAAATGCACTTGATGTCCATCCCTATGTAGATATCGATGAATATCTCGAATAATCTGAATATTCTCTTCAGTAAAATATGTGGAAAAAAGTGCAATTTTCATTAGAGTAGTTAAAATATGTTAAATCCCAAATCAACACCAAATGAATAAGTTAACAGAAATCTCAATCGTCATTTGGACTTGATTACAAAATCTATCCCTAAAAGACCAATAAATTTAGCGTACAAGGATTTCAACAAAATATTTTCTGATTTCTTTGAATCAAATATGGCTTTTTAGTCAACTTTATACGGTTTAAGTTCATTCAATTTGGAAACTCAAAATAACATCAATATTTTCTATTAATTGGGACTTAACCAATTTTTAAAATTCATGTATTTGTTCCTTCAATTAATTGATACATATAAATCAAAATACCTTTGCAATTTATAAAATGATTTTTTTAAAGTATTTGTTAATTCCAATAGCACAAAAATACATAGCGTAAAATCATTTTTTTCTGCCTTGTGATTAGGCACTATGTTCAGCTTAGTTGATTCAAGCAGGTCAGTTTTGAAGAGAATATCTATAAATGATTGGAGATAGATAAATTAAATGGTCAACTATGCAAAAAATTCGTATATTGGACATCATTTAATTAAATTTTTGCCACATGAAAAAACTATCAGGAGTTTTACTCATTCTTGTCGGTCTTGTTACAGGTATTCATACCGTTATTGAACCCTTGTATCACTATTCGACAGAAACCCAGCCAAGTAGTCCTTATTGGGGGATTATTAATATTGCAATGATTGTTGCAATTGTTCTCGGTATTATTTACAGTTATCGAAATTTGAAAGAAGACAAACCCCAAACTAATTCTTGCAGAGAGTGTCCATCTCCGAGCTTTTATTTTTACGGTTTTGTAGTTATCGGTTTGTTGTTTTTCCACAACTACTTTGATACGATTACTGACAGCTATGAGAAGGATTCAGGTGCATTTATTCTCCTTTGGTTGATTATTGATGTATTTTTGGCCGTGTTCAGCGTTTCGCTTGGAAAAAGTTTGATCCAGTCATCTGACTAACTGTGCTTCCTTGATTGACAGTAGTTTAACAGTATGTGAACCTCGTATAAATACGAGGTTTTTTTATTCCTTTTTGCTACTTACTCAATGATCTCATGGAGGGCTCTAACTCCCGATCTTAAGAGGTGCCTTCTAAATTCGTGAATTGAGGTTAAATCAACCCACTTTTGGTGTCAGCAGATCACCGTAGTCATTTTTTAGAGGTAATGTAGAAGTTTTCATGAGGTATTTATCAATATGATGAGCAGCATCTCTACCTTCTGAAATAGCCCATACAATAAGTGATTGACCTCTTCGGGCATCACCAGCAACGAAAATTTTGGGATCTTGAGTTTGAAAATTATTTGCTATAATATTTCCGCTATCATCAATGCCTAGATTTAGAGTTTGGGCTAAATTTTGAACAGGTCCCGTAAAGCCTAATGCTAATAAAGTCATATCACAAGGCCAGAATTTTTGGGAGTTGGGTTTTTCGACTAATTTGTAATTATTAGAGGAGTCTTTTTCCCATACTACTTCTACTGTCTTCAGCTGAGTCACTTGCCCATTTCTATCCCCGATAAACTCTTTGGTCATGATGCTCCAATTCCGATGAACTCCTTCTTTGTGGGATGAACTTGTTGATAAAGTAAAAGGCCAATAGGGCCAAGGGTGTTCACTAGTTCTGAACTTTGAAGGTTTGGGCATTATTTCAAAGTTGGTGACTGATTTGGCACCTTGACGATTTGCTGTTCCGACACAATCAGAACCTGTATCGCCTCCACCAATGACAATCACATGGCGGTTTTTGGCATTGTATATTGGGCTCAATTCAATTTGATTATCAACATAACGATTGCTGTGAGGCAAATAATCCATGGCTTGAATGACCCCATCCAAGTCATGACCTGGTATGGGAAGTTTTCTCCTTATACCTGCACCGATAGCCAATAGAATTGCATCATAATTCTCATAAATCTCATCAATAGATGTTGTTTCTCCGACATTTTGATTGCAACTAAATTTAATCCCCTCAGCTTTTAGTATGGCTAATCGCCGATCAATAACTGATTTTTCCATTTTAAAATCAGGTATTCCATATCTAAGGAGCCCCCCTATTTTATTGTCCTTCTCATAAACAGTAACCCAATGTCCTGCGAAATTCAATTGCTGAGCCGCCGCTAAACCCGCTGGTCCAGATCCAATAATGGCTACTTTTTTATTGGTTCTTTCCGATGGAGGATCCGGCTTAATCCATCCCTGTTTAAATCCCCTTTCGGCAATATATTTTTCAATCATTTCAATCGATACCGGAGGCTCTATTATCCCCAAAACACAGGATTCTTCACAGGGAGCAGGACATAATCGACCTGTAAATTCGGGAAAATTGTTTGTAGACTGTAATACATTTAAGGCTCGTTGCCATTCGTTTTTATAAACTGCATCATTGAAATCAGGTATAAGATTTCCTAATGGACACCCACCATGACAAAAGGGGATGCCACAATCCATACATCTAGCCCCTTCTTCTCTTAATTTTTGATCTCCGGGATCTTTGGTAAATTCTTTATAGTTGCCAATCCTCTTTTTTGGATTAACAGCATCTTCATCAACTCTATTAAATTGTTTGAAACCCCTTAATTTTCCCATACTTCAACCGGAGATTTTTCTTTTTTTTCGACTTCCTGAGCCATAAGTTCAAGTGCTCGTTTGTAATCAGTAGGCATTACCTTTATTAAACGCTGTTTGGAATCTTCCCAGTGATTTAGAATACGATTTGCTAAGTGGCTTTTTGTATATTCAAAATGTCGTGAGATTAACTCATGAACTTTTGATTGATCATCGGCATCAAGATCCTCTAATTCAACCATTTCCAGATTGAAATTTTCGCTATCAAAACTTCCGGATTCACTGTACAGATAAGCTATACCCCCACTCATTCCGGCAGCAAAATTTCTTCCAAACTGACCTAGTATAACTACCGTTCCCCCGGTCATATATTCACAGCCATGGTCACCGACACCTTCAACCACTGCCTTAGCTCCTGAATTTCGAACACAAAATCGTTCGCCTGCTACTCCATTGATGAAGGCATATCCATTTGTGGCACCATAAAGGGCTACATTTCCTATGATGATATTTTGATTTTGAACAAAAGTTGCCTCGGGGGGCACCTGAGCGACAAGGGTTGCTCCAGAGAGTCCTTTTCCGAAATAATCATTTGCGTTGCCAATAACTCTAAAGAAAAGCCCCTTTGCAGAGAAAGCACCAAAACTCTGACCAGCTGATCCTTTAAAGTCAATGTGGATTTGATTCCGGGGGAGCCCATCTGCACCGTAGAGTTTAGAAATTTCGTTGCTCAGAATAGCACCTACAGCTCGATCAGTATTCTTGATTTTATGCTCCAATACAATTCCTATGTCCTTTTTGATATACGGTTTAAGAGTTTTGAGCAACTGTAAATCTAGTACGTTTTCAATCTCATGATCTTGAACGGTGGTATTGTAAATATCAACATCTTTGGCAGGTTGAGGTTTGAATAATATTTTAGAAAAATCTAATCCTTGAGCCTTATAATGGGAAATGGCTTTTCGCATATTTAACTTCTGAGACTGACCAATCATCTCATTTATAGATCTAAATCCTAGTTGGGCCATTATACCTCGAAGTTCCTGGGCCACAAAGTAGAAGTAATTCACCACATGTTCAGGAGTGCCTTTAAAATTTTTCCGTAATTCGGGATCCTGGGTGGCCACACCGACAGGGCAAGTATTGAGATGACAGGCGCGCATCATGATACACCCCGAAGCGATTAATGGTGCAGTAGAAAAGCCAAATTCTTCAGCTCCTAAAAGTGCCGCAATAGCCACATCCCGGCCTGTCTTAAGTTGACCATCACATTCAATTATAACTCTTGAGCGTAAATCATTCATGACCAGGGTCTGTTGAACTTCAGCGATACCCAATTCCCATGGAAGTCCAGCATGTTTGATGGAAGTAAGTGGAGATGCTCCGGTGCCTCCATCAAATCCGGCAATTAATATGACATCCGCTTTGGCCTTAGCTACCCCAGCTGCTACTGTCCCAACCCCAACTTCTGAAACTAATTTTACATTTACCCTGGCTTGACGATTAGCATTTTTGAGATCAAAAATCAACTGCGCCAGATCTTCAATCGAATATATATCGTGATGAGGTGGTGGAGAAATTAATCCCACATAAGGGGTAGAATTACGAACTGAAGCAATATAAGGATCAACTTTTTTCCCGGGGAGCTGTCCTCCTTCTCCAGGTTTAGCCCCCTGAGCCATTTTAATTTGTATCTCTTGGGCAGAACTCAGATAGTGACTAGTCACCCCAAATCGACCCGAGGCAACTTGTTTGATAGCACTATTTCTAAGATCACCATTTTCATCCGGCTTAAAACGTATTGGATCTTCACCTCCTTCACCTGAATTACTTTTTCCGCCCAATCGGTTCATAGCTATGGCTAAATTCTCATGGGCTTCACGACTTAGTGACCCCAAAGACATGGCACCTGTTTTGAATCTCTTGACAATTTCTGTCCACGGCTCCACCTCTTCAATTTTTATTGGGTCGAACGAAGAAAATTCCATAAGCCCACGAAGTGTCATCAAGCGCTTGTTTTGATCGTTTATCAAGTGAGAAAAATTGTTGTAATTATCCCATTTATTTTGCCGGACGGCAATCTGTAATTGAGCGACTGTTTTGGGATTAACGCTGTGGTCTTCACCATCTCTGCGCCATCGGTATTCTCCGCCAATTTCAAGAGGAATACCGAATTTTTGTTCATAAGTATAGGCTTTCTGGTGCTTGAAAAACACCTCCTTCTCAATCTCATATAGCCCAACACCTTCTATCCTTGAGGGAGTTTGACAGAAATAAGTATCAATAAATCTCTGAGACAATCCAAGAGCTTCGAAAATTTGAGCTCCCCTATAAGAATGAAGAGTTGAAATGCCTATTTTATTCATTACCTTAACAATCCCTTTCCCTATAGCAATATTGAAGTTCTGTACAGCATTTTGGACAGTAGTGTCAATAGCACCCTCTTCGACTTTGTGGGCAATAATTTCATTGACTAGATAAGGATTGATTGCACTTGCTCCATAACCAAAAAGACACGAAAAGTGGTGTGGTTCACGGGGTTCAGCAGATTCTATTACAATACCGAATTCGGTCCTTCTTCCCTTGCGCTGAAAAGAATGATGAACATGGGAGCATGCCAACAACATAGGAATTGGAGCCATCTTTTCATCCACAGAACGATCAGATAAAATGATGATGTTGATTCCTCTATCTAATGCATCTTCAATCTCCAGAAGCATGGTTGAAAGAGAATGTTCAAGGCCGTTTAACCCATGAGTTAAATTGTATAGGGTTGATATGGATATAGCCTTAAAATCGGGGTGGTTTATATGTTTTATTTTATACAGATCTGCATTAGAAATAACAGGGTTATTTATGTGTAGTTTTTTGGCATGATTTTGATTAATCCTAAAAATATTGTAACTACTTCCTATAGAAAGACTTATATCTGTTACGATTTCTTCTCGTATTCCATCCAACGGAGGATTGGTTACTTGAGCAAATAATTGCTTAAAATAGTTATAGAGTAGTTGGGGCCTTTGGGAAAGAACAGCTAGGGGAGTGTCAGACCCCATTGATCCTATGGCTTCTTTTCCATCAATTGCCATAGGTGTAATGATTGTCTTTATATCCTCATGTGTATAACCAAATATTCGCAATCTTGTAGCGAATGGTTCGTTCTCAATAGGTAAGGGCTCATTGAGGTAAGGAACTTTTTTAAGAGGTAATAGATTGTCATTTAGCCATTGACGATATGGCCTTTTGGTACAAATATCTTTTTTGATTTCTAGATCATCTACGATTCGACCTTCATCCATATTGACTAAAAACATTTTTCCTGGTTCTAGCCTTCCGTGAAACTCAACATTCTCAGGGGCTATTTCAAGCACCCCAGTTTCCGAAGACATCACCACATATCCGTCTTTTGTAACGGTGTATCTGGAGGGACGAAGGCCATTTCGGTCTAGGATTGCTCCTATGTAGTTTCCATCAGTAAAAGGGATTGATGCTGGACCATCCCAAGGTTCCATTATACAAGAATTGAAGTGGTAAAAGGCTTTTTTATAGTCAGGCATTGAGCTGTGTTTTTCCCAAGCTTCTGGGACCAACATCATCATTACTTCTGGTAGAGTTCGTCCTGTTGCCAAAAGCAGCTCAATGACCATATCCATGGAAGCGGAATCAGATTTTCCTGAAGGTATGATGGGGAAAATTTCATTCATATGCTCACCAAAAAGGGGATCGGACATTTTTTCTTGCCTGTAATACATCCTTAGAAAGTTTCCTCTAAAGGTGTTGATTTCCCCATTGTGACACATATACCTAAAAGGATGCGCAAGTTCCCAAGATGGGAAAGTATTGGTTGAAAATCTTTGATGAACTAGTGCAAACCGAGTCACCAACAATTGGCTAGTCAATTCGGTATAGTACTGGCTGATATCTTGCGCTCTAATCAGACCTTTATAAATTATGGTCCTTGGAGAAAGAGAGGGTAAATAGAAAAAACTTTTCTGTGATAGTTTAGATTTTGATATTTTGTGTTCTGCAATTTTTCTTGCTTTGTAGAGCTGGATATTGAACTGGTGCTGATTTATTTCTTTCCCCCCTTTACCAATAAATATTTGTTTGATGATGGGTTCTGTGTTTGCTGCAATCCTACCCAACACACTTCTATCAACAGTTACATCTCTCCAGCCCAATATTTCTAGTCCTTGGTAATTGATTTCTCTTTCCAGGATTTGGACGCAATACTCCTGCTGATTTTGTTTCACTGGCAGAAAAACCATCCCTACAGCATATTCTTGAAAATCAGGAAGTCGAAAAGGACATTTTTCTATAAAGAATCTATGGGGTATTTCGATTAGAAGGCCAGCTCCATCACCAGTTTTGCCATCGGCGCTTTTTGCACCTCGATGTTCCAATTTGACTAGGATATCAAAGGCTTTGTGGATAATATCATTGCTACGCTCACCCCGAAGACTACAAATGAATCCGGCACCACAATTATCGTGTTCAAAAAAGGAATCGTAAAGACTTTTGTTTTCGATCAACATACCATCTCTGTTTGACCAAGGTAATGAACAAAATTACTTAACTCAGGCGGAATTTTTACCAAATCTATTCAACTTGAATCATTATAGTATATATACCATAAAATATTGCTTGGTTTGGTATATATTGTTCAATTTATAGTCTTAATTGATGAAATATTGTAATCTTTGATGGTTTCACTAGTGGTTAAATTTTATTTTCTATTTATTTTTACCGAGTTGGTTTATTCTCTTTAGGAAAATTAAAATATGAGTTCATCCTATACTTTGTTCAAAAATAAGTACCGCGTTTTGGGTGCTATGTCTGGTACTTCGCTAGATGGGGTTGATGTTGTCTTGGTGGACTATTGGATTGAAAAGGACAATTGGAAATTCAAAATAGAAGTGGCCCAAACAATTCCTTATGATACTTTGTGGCAAACGAGACTTTCTAAAGCTCATACTTTATCTCCAAAAGAAATAGAAGAGTTGGATAATGATTATTGTTTGAAACTCTATGAACTGCTCTCGGAGTTCATTTTGAAATACAGCATTGGTTATGTTGATGCTGTTTGTTCACATGGACATACAGTTTTACACCAACCAGAAAAAGGATTTACCATTCAGATTGGTAATCAGAATTTACTTTCTGAAATGCTGGGTTGTACTTTGGTATGTGATTTTCGAGTTCAGGATGTGTATTATGGAGGTCAGGGGGCTCCCTTGGTCCCTGTAGGTGATAGGCTATTATTTTCTCAATATGCTGCAGCTTTAAACCTTGGCGGTTTTGCCAATCTCACTCGTATTGATAAAGATCCATTGAGAGCTCATGATCTCTGTGCACTTAACACGGTACTTAACCGCCTGGCAGCAAGAGAAAAACTCTCCTATGATCGTAATGGCACACTATCTAGTCAAGGAAAAATTATTCAAGAACTCTTGCACGAACTTGAAAATGTAGAGTATTACCAATATGAGCCTCCCAAATCATTGGGGATAGAGGATGTAGAACGCGATATTTGGCCTTTGATAGAAAAATATGCTGAATGTCCGACCAAAGATTTGTTGGCTACTTATGTAGATCATGCAAGCAGTATTATTGCTTTAGAAATAGGGGATGCAAAAAGTGTTTTGGTAACTGGTGGAGGAGCATACAACGAATTTTTGATCCAGTCAATTAAAGATCGAACCCAGAGTCGGTTGGTAGTTCCCGAAAAAGAACTTGTTGAATTTAAAGAAGCCATTGTTTTTGGATTATTAGGTGTTTTACGTTTGCGACAAGAAAACAACATTTACGCCAGTGTAACTGGCAGTTCGAAAAACCATAGTAGTGGTAAAATTTACCGCCCTATTGTTGCTTCATAAGTTTATTTATGTAACCAATTAAGTACATTTTACACGGAATTTTATGGAACTTATCATTTTAGTAGTCTTTATTTTGGGGTATCTCTCTATTACATTAGAGCATACTTTAAAAGTCGACAAATTAATACCGGCAGTGGCCATGATGGCTATTTTGTGGGCTATCGTGTCTTTGGCACATTTACCGGTTTTTGAAATCAACACTGAATTAAAGGAACTAGAAAAATCTTATGTAGATGGAGTCCTGGTTCATCACTTAGGGAAGACGGCCGAAATTTTGATTTTTTTGATTGGAGCGATGACCATCGTTGAGATAATTGATTATTTCAATGGGTTTTATGTTTTTAAAAATCTAATAAAAACCAACTCAAAGTCAGGGCTGTTGTGGATTTTTGGTTTTTTGGCTTTTTTCTTGTCAGCTATCATAGACAATTTGACTGCAACTATTGTTCTTGTAACTATTCTTCAAAAAATCGTTTCAGATAGATCCTTTAGACTCTGGATGGCGGGTATGATTGTTGTTGCTGCTAATGCCGGAGGTGCTTGGTCTCCAATTGGAGATGTTACCACCACTATGCTTTGGATTGCCAACAAAGTAACCGTTTCTGGACTGATCATCAATGTAGTTATACCATCGGTTTTATGTATGGTAGCTCCTTTTATTATCGCTACATTTCTGCCAGTTTTCAAGGGGAAAATCAAAGGAGATGGAGAGGATCAATTTAAGTCCCACTCGAAGGGATTAGCTATTCTCATAATAGGTCTTGCATCAATTGTATTTGTTCCTATTTTCAAAATTGTTACTCATTTACCCCCATATATTGGAATGATGTTATCTCTAGCCATTGTGGCTACTTGTGGTGAGATCTTTTCCCGAAGACACATCTCTCTTAGTAAGCCTAGCGAGGATCATTTAGCTCATGAAACCTCAAGTCCACTACACTATTCCTTAACTAGGATTGAACTGCCAAGTATTTTATTTTTCTTGGGTATTCTGATGGCGGTAGCGGCCCTTGAATCACTGGGAATGCTTTATCATTTTGCTGATGATTTAAATGGGGCTATTCCGAATTCCGATATCGTTGTCGGGTTGTTGGGTATCCTTTCAGCAATTATTGATAATGTACCATTGGTAGCGGCGGGTATAGGTATGTTTGGATATCCTATGGATGATCAATTTTGGCATCTGATGGCCTATTCAGCAGGAACCGGAGGAAGTATTTTAATCATAGGATCGGCTGCAGGAGTAGTAGCTATGGGAATGGAGAAGATTAACTTTTTTTGGTATCTCCGGAAAATTGGCTGGTTGGCTTTCTTAGGCTTTTTAGCTGGATTTTTCGCATTTATATTCATGAGAGATGTTGTTTTGTGAGTCCTTTACTAACTTAACCCCTGGGAAATAGTTTTTGTAAATTTTTTCAAATTATTCCATAACGGTTGCACATTTATGTTTTGGTTTGTTGTGCCTGGGAATTAATATGATTGCTACTATAATTTGATATTTACAATTGAATGGTTTAGAAAAATTGTTTTCTGGTGTGTAGCTTTAAATATCTGGTAAATAATAATCCAGATTTCTGAAATTGATGGGTTAGATTAATTATGGAGACCTTGTAGCGGCTGTTTATATATTTTTTCTTTTCCATTGAGAACTTATAACGAGGCTCTAGCTTGGATGTTTGAACAACTTCCATATTATCAGAATAAGGGCAAAATAGGTTATAGACCAGGTTTGGATAGGGTACGAAATTTAGCTGATTATTTAGGCAACCCCCAATCTAAATTAAAGCTGATTCATATCGCCGGCACAAATGGCAAGGGATCTACAGCTCATTTAATAGCTTCTGTATTGATAGAATCCGGGTATAAAACAGGACTATTTATCTCTCCGCATTTTTTAGATTATAGAGAAAGAATAACTATCGGAGGGAAAAAGATTCCAAAAGAGTTTGTGCTTCAATTCATTAATTCACATTTCAAAGTATTGTCTCAGTGGGGTCTATCATTTTTTGAAATGAATATCGGATTGGCCTTGGAGTATTTTCGATATGAAAAGGTAGATTATGCAATTTTAGAAGTGGGTTTGGGCGGAAGACTAGATGCAACCAATATTGTATGTCCAATCCTTTCTGTCATTACCAATATTGGGTTAGATCATACTGAGTATTTAGGTGATACGCTTGAAAAAATTGCCTATGAAAAAGGTGGAATCATTAAAAACAAAGTTCCTGTTTTAATTGGACAACGGCAGAAGGGCATTGATAAGGTATTTGAAAATATTTCTAGAACCTTAGATGCTCCTCTTTATTATTCCCAGCCATATCCATATATGGGTGAATTGACTCCTAATTGGCCAAAATATCAGTACAAGAATATTCAAACGGCCCATGGAGCCTTAGACTTGCTGCGACAAATAGAGAAAATTGACCTTCAAATAGTTAAGGGTATCAACAATACAGCTCTTAACACGTCGTTTATGGGACGTTGGCAGGTGATTTCTCAACAGCCTCTTGTAGTACTTGATGTAGCACACAATATCGAAGGATTTAAGGAGATTTTAACTGAATTGGAGTCCATTACTTTTGAAAAGTTACATCTGGTTATGGGCTTTGTCAAAGGACGTGAACACAAAAGCATTTTTCGTCTTTTATCTGAAAAGGGCATCTTGTATTTGTCTACCCCTAAAGTTGAGCGAGCCAAATCAAAGTCTGAATTACTAAATGACTTACCCGGGGATTTAAATTTTCATCATCAATATTACCCTAGTATTGAAGAAGCATTTGATGGTGCTCTCAGTCGGGCTGTGGAAAACGATATGATATTAGTTTGTGGAAGTACTTTTGTTGTTGCCGAAATAATTGATCACCTAAAAAGAAGGAAATGCCGTATTGATTTTCAGGGATGAATATTACGCTGGGAGCAACCTACGTGGGCAACATTATTTTAGCTAAAACAACAATTTGGCACTAGGGGGCAAGACGATTTACAGATTTTGATCTTTGGCATGATAGCATACACCACGACCAGAACCCGTAGTTAATATAAAACCTTCCCGAACCAAATATTGTAAATCTTTTTTTAGGGTATTTCTGGAATAATCACATAAGTTTTCTTCCAAATCCTTTATCTGTATGGTCTTGTTTTTATGGATATAATTCAGAACTTTTTTTTGCCTATCATTAGTGCTACTTTTTAAGCTATTATAGATATTGTATTTGGTTTTTAATTTCTCGCTAAGGTCTATAAGGCATTCTAAAAAGAAAACCACCCAACGGTCTAGTATTTCATTAGGTGTTCCTCTATCTTTTTGGGTTTCCATCAATACTAGGTAATAAATATGCTTTCTCTTTTCAATAATGTGTTCAAGCGATAAATATTCTATGAAATAATAGTTATGTTTCAGCAATAGGAATGTGGTTAGTAAACGTGATAACCTACCATTACCATCTTGATAGGGGTGTATTGATAAAAATTCATACACAAACACAGAAATTGTTAATATAGGATGTAGCCTTTTTTTTTCTAATTGCTCATTGGTCCACAAGATTAAATTGTTCATTTCAACAGCTGTTAAATGTGGCTCGGTGGTTCTGAATATTACTTTTTGCTCACCATCGGGATAATTAGCAACGACTTTATTGGATAGGTTTTTAAACTGTCCTCTC
The DNA here is from genome assembly GCA_002238525.1 of Flavobacteriaceae bacterium bin25. Classification (GTDB taxonomy): domain Bacteria; phylum Bacteroidota; class Bacteroidia; order Flavobacteriales; family Flavobacteriaceae; genus Bin25. Next base: position 54,274 of record MPMN01000001.1, on the reverse strand, counting down.
TGGCGTTGGTCTTTACTGCTGTACTTTAATAGTACGAAGTGCAATTGGTGTAAATATCGTTCTGAAAGGTCTATATCCTTATGATGGTCCAATATCAGTTTCAAAGCTTCATAATAGCCTACAACCTCTTGTTCTTCTCGGTTATCAAGTTTACTTATCTGCACCGATTTTAGTAATCGCTTCACTTCTTCATCGCTTAGGGTAGCACCTTCTATTCTGGTTGATGAACCTACACTTTCAATGGTAGCGATATCGCGTAACTCTTTTAAATATTTTTTTTCTTTGTTTTCAATATGATTCCAACCCCAATTGAAGTTATCTATAACACCTAACTTTAGTGTGATGTCTTGAAATACGGCTGGTTGAAATGCTATTTTATTAGATATATCCAATTTGTATCCATTTTATCCAATTGCAAATTTACGCCATTATTCCTTTGGATATATCCAATTCGTATCCATTTTATCCAATAGAATTATTATGCTCTAATAGAAGAAGAAGAAAAATATGGAGTATAAAATACACTTTTGCTAACCAAATTGACGAAAAACTATTCTCAAAAGATTTGCCAACATATAAAGACAATACTCTGGGATCAGCAAAATTTCAGTGCTTCAAGTTCAATCTTAGCCCTCTGGGAATTGTATTGTAATTATCCTCATTATCAATTTAGTAAAAATGAAATCAAATTATTAGCAATATGTGAAAATTATTTGTATTTATTTGAGATAAATATAAAACACGATTTATAAATTCAAACGCAAGCTGGATTTAAGTTACCTTTTCGTCCAAATTAATTACCTATGGAGAAATAATGAATACTTATACTACCAATAACCAAACAAATCCACCGCATTTTAATATCAACAATTTTTCTTAATCAATTTCTTAATGATGTATAAACAATTCTATTTATGATAAAACTTAATGTGAGTTATTTACTGGGATTTATCCTATTATTTGCAGGAAGCTATCTTTCATACTCCCAGCAAGTTATTACAGGTAAGGTGTTTGACTCAGATGGGTCTCCATTACCTGGAGTGAACATTGTCGTCCTATCTACGAATATCGGAGCTCAGTCTGACTTCGACGGAAACTTCACAATCTCTGCTTCTGAAGGAGATACTTTGGTTTTTTCCTACATCGGTTATAACCAAGAACAAGTGGTAGTAGGGTCATCACTTGAAGTAGAGGTTCAATTACAACAAGATACAGAACAACTGGCCGAAGTCGTGGTTAGTGTCGGATATGGACTTCAAAGAAAATCAGATTTAACCGGTTCGCTCTCAAGCATTGACGGGAATGATATTGCCAGATTGCCGGTATCTAGTCTAGATGCTGCCCTACAAGGAAGAGCATCAGGAACTTATGTCTCATCACCTTCAGGAACACCAGGTTCAGGTCTTTCTATACAAATCAGAGGGACTACGTCTATTTCTGCAAGTAGTGAACCTCTCTACGTTATTGATGGTATTCCAATGATTTCAGAGGAGCTTTCAGGACTTTTTTCTGGTGGTCAAAAGACCAATTCTCTTGCTGATATCAACCCATCAGACATCGCCTCTATTGAAATTCTAAAAGATGCATCAGCAACTGCGATTTATGGTTCAAGAGGTGCTAATGGTGTAGTCTTAGTTACCACCAAAAGAGGTGAATCCGGAACCCCAAGATTAGAGGTTAATTCCTATTACGGTTTCTCAGAGGTTACTAATGTTATCGAAATGATGACCTCACATGAACACCTACAATTGATGAATGATGCAGCAAGACAAGACAACAGAGACTTAGGAACTAGCTACGCCGATAATTATATTTCGACCCAATGGGGACAGGACCCCGATGATGTTGACTTAGAAACAACTGACTGGTATGGTGCCATATTTAGAACGGCTCCAATTCATAGCCACGATATTTCTTTAACAGGAGGAAACCAACGGACAAAATACTTCAGCTCCCTGGCCTATTATGATCAACAAGGGGTTCAAGTCGGCCAAGGATTTAAACGTTTTAGTGCTCGGTTGAATTTAGATTCAGAAATAAATAACTGGCTCAATATTGGTTCTAATATACTTGTTAGCAGAACAGTTTCGGATCGAACGATTAATGATAATTCACTCTATGGTGTGGTAATCAATACTCTTGCTGGAGATCCGTTGATGCCCGTTTTTGAAGAAGATGGAAACTATGCCGATCCTTTTGACTATTTCGGTTGGTGGATGCTTGACAATCCCCTATTGGTAGCCGAACAGTACAATAGATTTACCAAAACAACAAGAGGGCTGGGAACCATTTTTGCCGAAGTGACTTTTTCTGATGCCATTAAATTTAAACATGCAACATCTATTGACTATACTAGTGTAGTGGATGAAGCATATACACCTTCAATAGCTAGAGAATCTTCTAATGCCAGCGCCGATGGTTTGGGCTACTATGATTCTCTTGAAGATTTTACATGGGTGACTGAAAACTATTTCACTATTAGCCCAGACCTGGGTCTAAAACATAGTTTAAATGCTGTATTAGGAACTTCATTTCAAGCTTCGAATAGAAATTTCGTGGGCATAGACGCTCAAAAGTTTCCCAGTGACCAATTTTTAAAACTGGCTGTTGCAGCTAAAATAACTAGCGGTTCCACCAGTGGTACAAAATGGGGATTATCTTCCTACTATTTTAGACTGAACTACGGATTCGATAATAAATACTTAGTTACTCTTACAGGAAGATCTGATGGATCCTCACGGTTCGGGGAAGAAAATAGATTTGGATTTTTCCCATCCGGATCAGTAGCATGGAGAGTAAACCAGGAGGACTTTTTAAAAGACTCGGCATTTATATCTAATCTCAAATTAAGAGGTAGCTATGGGATTACCGGAAATCAAGATGGAATCGGGAATTTTGCTTCTAGAGGCCTTTATGGAATCGGTTCTTATCGATCTGGTGCCACCTTGGTTCCAACCCAGCTGAGCAATCAAAGTCTTGGTTGGGAAAGCACTTCTCAACTAAATTTTGGAATCGATTTAGGTATCTTAGATAACCAGTTGAATATAACGGCCGATTACTTTATTAAAAACACCAGTGATCTGCTCTTGAATCGTCGTATTCCGGGAATTTCTGGATTTTCCTCAGTCACTGACAACATAGGAGAAGTAGAAAACAAAGGATTGGAATTTTTAATTAGTGGGCGTAAAGACTACGGAGACCTAACGATCGAAAGTTCATTCAATGTTTCATTCATCAAAAATGAAATTAAAAGTTTAGCAATAAACAACCAGGTAATCTCTGATTCACATGTGCTCAGTGAAGGACATCCAATTGGAACATTTTATCTTATTGATCAAGATGGTGTAGATCCTCAAACAGGAAATATCAGATGGAAAGACACAAATAATGATGGAGAAATTAATAATGGTGATCGAACCATTGTGGGAAATGCCAGGCCGGATTATTTTGGAGGTTCCAGTACCACCATAGATTATAAAGGATTTGATTTGAATGTAGTATATCAATTTATAATGGGTCAAGAAGTATTCAACCACAGTAGAGCCAGTTATGAAAATTTAGGATTTAACAGACTGTCTGGTTCTTTTGTTTTACCTGATGGGAATAATCATGTTCTAGCTAAAAATCGATGGAAGGAACCTGGGGATGTAACGGATATTCCCAGAGCCTCACTAACCCAAAAAAATTGGAGAGAGTATTCTACACGATGGCTTGAAGATGGATCCTTTGTTCGATTAAAAACAATAACTCTCGGATATGATTTTCACTCCGATATGCTTGAAAAATTGAAAATCAATAGGTTGAGGCTATACCTTCAAGGTCAGAACCTTTTGACTCTTACAAACTATACTGGCTTGGATCCTGAAATAAGCCAAAATGCTCGAGACCTAAGATTGGCAGGAAGTGATTTTGGGACTCTACCGCAAACTCGTAGTGTAGTTTTTGGAATAAGTGTCGGTATTTAAATTTGAAATGATCATGAAGAAAACATTTACTTTCCTTTTATTTTCGGTTTTTATCTTCTCTTGTGATGTATTGGAACCCGATCCTCAAACTAGTTTACCAACGGCCACGGCACTAGTAGATGCTGGGTCAGCACAGGGTGTTTTGAGTGGCATATATTCCTCCATGCAAGATCAAGACTATTATGGGTCTTATTACGTTTTGACACCTGATCTATTAGCTGATAATTCGGTTTATGAAGGATTTTATGACTCGCAACAAGAACTAGATAAAAAAGTGGTTCCAATAAATAACTTATGGATAACCAATTGTTGGGTTGATATATACGAAGTTATCAATTCAGCGAATTTTTTAATCTCCAAACTGGCTGAGATCGAAGCATCAGACAGAATACTAGGAGAAGCCCTAACGCTTAGGGCTCTGGCATATTTTGATTTACTAAGAATTTTCGGAGAGCACTACAATCTAGATTCGGCATACGGTTTACCGCTGTTGCTTGAACCTATTCCAAACAATGACTTCAACGAGATTCCTGATTTGTCCAGAAGTAGTGTATCTGAAACTTATGGTCAGATTATCAAAGACCTTGACCAAGCCATACCCCTATTGAGTGGCACATCCACAACTGGAACATTCAGTGAATGGGGTGCTTTAAGTCTCCGTGCCCGAGTCAATCTATACCGCAAAAATTACCAAGGTGCTTTTGATGATGCCAACAAGGTAATCACAGAAGGCGGATTTTCCCTCGAATCATCTTTAGAAAGTATTTATAATACTACCGATAAGACTAGTGAATCTATTTTTGAAGTTGAGTACAATGACCAGGATCAAAGTAGTTTCAATACCAATCTAATTCGCCGAGACGAATTTAATGCCGATGCATCCCTTGTAGAATTTTTCCAAGATGGAGATAACCGAAGTGGACTCCTAACTGTCAGGAGTGGCAAAAATAAATCGGCGAAATATCCAAGTGGCGGTAATGATAACAATGCCAAGGTCTTACGATTAGCAGAGATCTACCTCATACGCTCAGAAGCGGCGGTTTTTAAAGACAATAATCATAATGCTGGAATCTCGGATTTGAATATACTAAGGGAAAGAGCTGGGCTGCCAGCAATTGAGAGTCTTCAATCACATGATGCTTACATAGATGCTCTGCTATACGAAAGAAGAGCAGAACTGAACTTCGAAGGACACCGATTTTTCGATTTGGTTAGACTGGATAAATCTGGAGAAATACTCGAATTGGAAGATTTTAGAAAGATACTTCCGATACCGAAGGAAGAACTTCAGGTGTCTGAGGCACTTACTCAAAATCCGGGCTACCCAACAGAGTAATAGCCTTTATATTATAAAAAGGGTGCTGTATTGATTATATTCTCATTGCAGTGCCCTTTTCTTTTGATGAGTCAACTAATGGGTAAACCGAAAAGAGAAATGAAATTTCTAATATATCTCCCTTTATATTAAATTTGAAAATAATAACCATACAATCATGAATATTTCAGCGTTTAAGTTTTTCATCATTATTTTTCTGGTTTCCTCAACCCAAATGATGGCCCAAGAAGAAAACGCATTAGGGCGTTTCTCTCTTGAAGGAGGTATAGTTGGAGCGGCATCGAAAGATTCGTGCCCTGGCCATTATGTTAGCATCACTGGACAGGTTGTTGGGCCATTATCTCTTTATGGGACTGTGGAGACCTTCCGATGCCAGAATGAAGCAGTGAATTTAATCGGGTCTGCAAATCGACTTGGAGGCTCTCTATTGTTAGGCCGCTCACATTGGTTATTGCGTCCCGAATTAAGAACAGGTATTGAATACGATGGAGGTGTTGTTTCTTATACCTACGGAGCAAGCCTAGCCATTGGCAGAAAATACGGGGCACGATTATCTCTTCACATCGGGACTGAAGCCTCTCCTGAGATTGTGCTATTCCAACTAGGTGGATATTTTAGTTTTTAAAGAAGTTTGAAATACAGTCTTCATTCCGTTTGAATACTTTTCTGGGGCTTGTAACAATAAGATCAATTAACTATGAGCCGGTTAAGTAGTTTTGCGACTCCCGAATTACAAGTCAAAGTGTGTCTCGAAATACAGTCGACTGCAGAAGTCTTTTGTTACCCTACCCTAGAAAATATAAACCTTTAGATTAGCCACCAATCCAATATAACCTTGCCCTAAAAAAATGTTTTATGGATGAGCAGAGATATACATTCCAAGAAGATTTTAACATTGATGATACTTACCTCCAGAAAATACGAATATCCAAGGCACTACTAGAACCAAATGATGCTCGTTGGATTAAAAAAGGGGAAAAAGTCACCATCCATGGTCTAGAAATCTCTTGCGGGTATTTTTACCTTGGGACAAAGATGCTTGATCTAACTCTGAGTGACACAGATCCATCACTTATCAACACAGATTTGAAGGTTCGTCTTTTGAAAAAGGGCTCCCTCAAGGATCATGGATATTATCCTATTATCAACTATAAATATTTTACCCTTACTGAAAAGGGTAATTATCTGAAATGGTTAGCTTCTGATCGTACCGAAACGGATATACCTCATGGATTTGTCGAATTTTATTTCATTGGTATTGAGCGCCGAATACTTGTGGATGCTCGACTAAAATTAGTTTCTGATGATGAGTATGTTGAATTGTTTAAGGAATTATACCGATTACTAACTTCTTTTAATCATATCCATTCCTATCTGCTCAATGGCATCAAGAAGCTAATGGAAGTTATGGTCATTCTTAGGCCCAATCTGCTGCCAATAAATCATTTATTAAATCATCCTACTATTGATTCTATATTGGTCAACTGTATTCTAACTATATATCACGAAAAAAACATTCCATTAACTCCCGAATTAGCGCTTGCTCATTATAAAACAACCTCGAGAATTACATTGTCCCCAAGATTTGAACTTTGTAGAGACAAAATTTATCAACGGTTTACTCAAATCTTTAAAAGGTTTTATCCCAAAGATCAGAAGCTAAGACCCAATCAATGGAATAGTCATTATTCTCCCTTAAACAAAGGGTTGGATAATTCAAATGGAAGATTTAATAGAATAGAATGGAAAATAAATGACTTTTCACATTGCTCTTATCATTACTATACGATTATTGAAGAATGTAAAAAAGATGTCGATTCTTATGCTTCATACCTACAACTACAATCATCATCAAAATCCGATGCCCTTGCGACTCTTATGATGCCACGAGGCTTGTATGACCCAAAGGGAATTGAATTAATTAAAAACTTTTATGCCTGGGCTAATGCAAAATTTCGTGAAAAGGGTCCCTTTGTCATTGATTTCAAGGAATTATGGAAATTCACTGGACTAGAGCCTATCAAAAAGCTATTATCAAAGGAAAAGAAGAATCTCCATCTACTTTCATACCATTCTGGCATAGTAATCATTCCTCATCATTCTAATTATGCATCAAAGTTGAAAATTGATGGTAAAGTGGGGTTATTTTTTGATAAAGAGTGGGCGTCTTGGAAACTTTCTTCCATACACCAAATCATGGAATTGACCATCTATGGTTGTATTCTAATTGCTAGAACCGCTAATAAAGAAGTGACCACCGAACAGATCAATTTCATTGAGGGAATCATTGAGGATAACATTTTTCTTAGCAAATTGGAAAAAAAGTCTTTGAAAACCTTTTTACTATGGCAACTAGCATCACCTTGCCCTTCTAGATTACAGAATCCTTATGTAGATAATTGTGATGACATTCTAGAATTGGCGATCAAGAGTCTATTGATTGAAATGGCCGAATTATCAGGTAACATCAGTTATTCCATAACGAATGTTTTAACAAGATTATTTCGAATGTTTAAAATGGAAGATGACTTTCTTAGTACTATCCCAAAAACTAATAATCCCGACAAACCCAGCCTCTGGAAGTCTATATTTTCTTCAACTGTTGATAAGGTTGGTTCGCCTTCCGATGGATTAACCTTTGCCCGTTGGGTTAGACCTGGGCAAAAAGTGGTCCATAGAAACATTGAAATTACTGGAGGGTTGTTCTATCATGGTGATATATTGGTTGCGTATAACCAATTTAAACAAGATGTTTCGTTAATTTCTGAACGAACTTTGAATTATGAATTATCTCCCTCATATCACATTTCAGGTTACGATAGGGATCATTATTGGTATGATCGTTATCCAACCGATTGGGCTGATAAATATCTCCGGTGGTTAAGTTCAGATCGATCAGATTCCAAGGTAAAGTTGGATTATCTTATCCTTTACATTGGAGGACTAGAACGCAGAGTAATTATTGACTCAGAAAGGGAGGATATTGATGATGATGAATATCAGGAGATCTTTAATGAAATTGTACGTGTCAGCAATATGATTAGATCATACCAACCCAAGCTTAATATATATCTTAAGCATCTGTTGGAAGTCATGGCTGTTTTACGTCCAGAAGTGGTCAATTTAAAAAGGATTACGGTATCCAAAGAGTTAGATAATCCTTGGCTGGAGTACCAATTATCGCTTTGGGCTTCGAAAAAGAAACCTTTAACTACGTGGATTGCATACTTGGTATTAGCTAAGAGATTTAATTATGAGACTGATATTCAGCTAGATGTAGAAGATGATGCCCACAAATGGTTTTCGATCCTAATAGAAAAAAATCTTCCAGAGGTGAACAATCCTCCCAGAGAAGATTATCCATTTTCCTTTTTCTATTGGCCGTTAAACTCAAGCTTGTTAAGAACTAAGTTTACACCTGATCGGTCCCTTCGGCAAATCAACTTCGACCACCTCCCTATTGGTGAGTTGAGCGACCATTTTTATAATGCACGATATGAGCTAAATGAAGCAACTGAATATCTGAATGATTATCATTCGACACAAGAAGATTTATGCTATATCTGTTTAATACCGCGGGAATTGTGGTCTAATGAACAAAAGGCTAAAATCAAAAATTTTACTGATTGGGTAGACCATATAGTAGAAGAACATCATGGATATGTTACTGGAAGTGAGTTATTGGAAAAAGTAGTGGAAGGCGATACCTCTAGGGAAGAATACTCCCCGACAGATTTAATTGCAATTGTCACTGATGAACTAGGCTATGTTTTTGCACCTGATCCGAGATATTACAAAGCAAATTTCAAGGAAAGCAACACTATATCTATCATCAAATATGCCGGAAATATTTCTACTATTGAGACTGCAAGGGTATTCAATCGAATATTTCTACATGCTAAAATGGTTGCCATGGTGGGCTACTATTCAGGCCCAGAAAAAAACTTCAAGGCTTTCCAAAATATTTTGGATACAATCATCACAAATGAAAAAAGATTAAATGACGATCAAAAAGCTGTTTTGAGGGCTTATGCCTACTTGTGGCTTGTTTCCCGTTCAACTATCGCTGGTATATCCAATCAGGCTAAGATTTTGACTCCAAACCAAAAAATACAGGTATGTCAATCCCTTATCTCTGTAGGATTAGTCAATGGAAGTGTCAATCGCAAGTCCCTAAATCGGATAGAAAAATTTTATGAGATTCTGGGGCAACCTCCAAAGAGGGTGATGACAGACATTTTGGAGCACAAATCAATGTTATCTGGATTTACATCAACAGCCAAAAGAAGTAGTGGTACCAAAACTGTAAAACTTCTAAAAAAAGATGTGAACAAGCAAAAAGCCATTACTGCCCAAACTCAAAAATTGTTGGGTAAAATATTTGAAGATCCGGAAGATGAAGAAGAAACTCATTCTAATAAAAATCAACCCGTTGGTGATAATTATTATCCATTATTTAAAGAACTAATCACCAGGGAAAGGTGGGAGTTATCTGAAGTGGAAACATTATGTAAAAAGTACAACATACTCGTCGGCGCTTTTTTAGAAACACTAAACGACAAATCCTTTGAATTAACGGATGAACCATTGATAGAACAAGAGGGAGATTTTATAGATTTGAACCTGGATTTGGCACCAGAGATTGAGAGTAAATGGCAAACAGAAAAGTAACAGCATATATCAATGAAAATCAGACAAAAACAACGAGATTCCATCATTAATTCCTTGAAAGGTGGGGTAACACCAAAAATTGGTTTAGAGCACATCCAAGTTGGTCGCCTAAATGAAATCAAGGCACTGAACAAAGACATAGACCACATCATTGATGGAGGTGCTCGGTTTAGGTTAATCATCGGGGCCTATGGTTCAGGGAAAACCTTTTTCATGCATCTGATACGCCTTATTGCTTTGAAAAAAAAACTGGTGACCGTCAATGCTGATTTATCACCAGAAAGGAAAATTTATTCTACAACCGGTCATGCCATCAATTTGTATGCTGAATTGATCAAAAATATGTCAACCAGAGCAAAACCAGATGGAAATGCCTTGTCTAGTGTGGTTGAAAAGTTCATCACTTATGCCATTTCAGAGTCAACTCAATCGGGAACATCGGTAAGTAGCATCATCCAAAGGAAGTTGCATTCTTTTACAGAATATGTTGGCGGGTTTGATTTTGCTTCTATAATCGAAGCCTACTGGCGAGGATATGATAATGATGACGAAACCCTAAAATTAAATGCCATACGATGGTTGCGGGGAGAATACAGAACAAAAGTAGAAGCCCGAAGAGACTTGGGGGTACGAACAATTATCAAAGATGATTCGGTTTATGATCATCTGAAGCTGATGAGTTTATTTGTTCGTCAAGCAGGTTATTCAGGATTACTAGTTGAACTTGATGAGATGGTCAATCTATACAAATTGAGCACTACTAGGGCAAGAACTTCCAACTACGAACAAATCTTGAGGATATTGAATGATTGTCTTCAGAGTTCAGCTGAGCATATTGGTTTTTTACTTGGGGGGACTCCTGAATTTTTAATAGATCCCAGAAAAGGGCTCTATAGTTATGCTGCTTTACAATCAAGACTCGAAGAAAATAAACTAGCCAAGAAACATGGCCTAGTTGATTATAGTTCTCCGACCCTTCATTTGACCAAACTCACTCCTGAGGAACTTTATGTTTTGCTTCAGAACCTACGTCATGTCTTCGCTAGTGGGAACCCTGATAATTATTTAGTTCCCGATGAAGCCCTTGAAACGTTTTTGGCTCATTGCTATAAAACCATTGGAGATGAGTACTACAAGACCACTCGGTCAATTACTAAAGGATTTTTAGACCTGCTTTCTCTATTAGAACAAAATCCAAGGTTGCGGTGGGGGGATCTTATTGAAGAAATTGAATTCTTAGAAGACGCTCCTTCTGATACCCCGTCGATTCCAATTACTGAGAATAGTTCAATCGGAAAGTCTAATGATCTAAAAGATTTTAAAATATAAATGTGGATCACCTCAATAGTGAGGGCCCAAAAATCAAGAAGTTAAGCTCTCAGGTTCTTCAACACATAAACCAGACTATTTCTGTTAGTCAAAAGGATATAATTAGGCTTGACGCCCGAATAATACAATGGATAAACAACCAGGGCTGGGATGGGTTACGTTCTATTCAGCGCAAGGCCATCACCCCGATATTAAAAGGGGATACAGATGTAATTATCAGTGCTCCCACCTCAGGAGGAAAAACCGAAGCTTTTTTTCTTCCTGCTTGTACAGCAGTGGCAGAACAATCTAAGGGGTATAGTATTTTGTACATCAGTCCTCTGAAAGCACTTATCAATGATCAATTTCGTAGACTAGAAGATTTAGGGGCTCTATTGAATATCTCCGTTACCCCCTGGCATGGAGATATAAGTCCATCAATAAAAATGAAGTCCATCAATAATCCTCAAGGAATATTGTTGGTTACGCCAGAATCTTTAGAATCGTTATTGATCAATAAATCTAGATTGGTGAAACAATCAATGTCTTCCTTAAAGTATCTATGCATTGATGAGTTTCATGCTTTTATAGGCACCGAGCGGGGTTATCATTTGCTCTCCCTCTTGGAACGTCTCGAACATTTAGTTAATAGGGTGAGCCAACCCGTGCCACGGATTGCACTAAGTGCCACCTTCGGTGAGGATAAGGACTTAATTTCGACTATATTACGGCCAAAAGGCAATTTTCCATACATAATTATTGAAGGGGAGCGGACTGATAAGGTGACTTATATCACATTGAATGGTTATGTAGAATATGAAGATAGCCCTGAGGATTCATATCCTTTGACAAATGAGTTATTTATTGAATGTAGGGGAAGTGCCAATTTAATTTTTCCAAATACCAAAGGTAGAGTTGAGGAAATTTCTGCCAAACTAAAAGATTATTGTGAGAGGCTTTCAGTCCCCAATGAGTTTTTCCCCCACCATGGATCACTATCGACTGAACTTCGTGTAGATCTAGAAAAGCGTCTTCAAAATTCTAGCGGTCCTCCCACTACGGCTGTGTGTACAACAACTTTAGAACTTGGAGTTGATATTGGTAAGGTAGATACTGTGTATCAAGTTTTGTCTCCTCCGAATAGGGTTTCCAGCTTGAGACAGAGATATGGACGTTCAGGACGAAGAGAGAAGGGTCCGGTATTAAAAATGCTGATTCAAGAAAAACCCTACACAGCCGACAACACTAATATAGTAGACCTTCTATGTCCAAATATCATCCAATCCCTTGCTTTAATCAAGTTGATTTCTTGTGATGGATGGATTGAGCCACCTGATAGTTCAAACAAACATTTTTCCACCTTTGTTCATCAAATTTTAGCTGTTCTTGCTCAATGGGGTAGTATTCGCATACAACAACTCTATTACCTTCTCTGCATTAATGGTCCATTTAAGAAAATAGAAATAGACCATTTTAAGGAACTGCTTGTCCATCTAGGCCGAAAGAAATATATTCAGCAACTAGAATCCAATGAACTAGTTCTGGGTATTCAGGGTAATGCTGTTGTGGGGCATTTCAATTTCTATTCCGTGTTTTCAACACCTATTGAGTATCGAATCATATCGGACAAAAGACAACTGGGAACAATTCCCATAGGTTTTACAATAATGGAAGAGCAGAATATCATCTTTGCTGGAAAATATTGGAAAATCATCTCTATTGATGAAGAAAAGAGATCGATCCTGGTAAAGCCCCTCAAAGGCGGGAAACCACCACAATTTTTGGGAGACGGAATGCTTCTGCACCAAAGAGTTGCTCAAGAAATGTATGAAATATACCGTTTGGGGGAACTACCTAAAATAACCAACCCAAATTTTATATTTAGAATCTCGGAGAAGACCATGGATCTTTTTAAAATAGGCGTAAAGCATTTTCGGAGGCTTAAATTGAATGATGAGCGAATTATCCAAAATGGTGAAAATTGTGTTGTCTTTACATGGGCGGGCACCAAAATCACCGATACTTTAGTTATTCTGCTAAGAAAAGAAGGATTCAATGCTTCGAGAATTTCAGATTTTGCTCTGGAAGTATCAAACACCACAAGAGCAGATTTGAGGTCTTATTTATTGTATGTTTTATCCAATACCGGCATACCTAATGAAACGAATTTAGCCAGCATCCAAAATAGAAAACATCTGGAAAAAGAGAAATACGATAAACTTTTGCCTGCTTCATTACTCTTTCTATCTCATGGCTCTCGTGCCTTCGATTCTAAGGGACTAAAAAAATGTATTGATAAAATTTTAGGAATTACTTAAATTGGCCTCAAAGTCGTCAAGAAGTTTATTAAATTACCTCTATATTTGGCTTTTGTGTGAAATTAAAATCATTATGATGAGAAAACTATGCTATCAAAAATACCTTATTGTTTACGTGTTATTCCTATTTGGAATTTTTACACTATCAGCACAACAATACCAACCTAGTGAAGAAAATCTAAAAGCCCGGGAGTGGTTTCAAGACAACAAATACGGTCTTTTTGTTCACTGGGGTGTCTACAGTATACTAGGTGATGGAGAGTGGGTGATGCATAACCAAAATATCTCTGTTGAAGAATATGCTAAGTTGCCAACTTTTTTCAATCCCATTAATTTCGATCCACAAAAGTGGGTTCAGATGGTAAAAGATGGAGGGATGAAGTACATCACCATCACAAGTCGTCACCATGATGGATTCTCCATGTTTGACACTAAAGCATCAGATTACAATATTGTTGATGCATCACCTTATGGGAAAGATATATTAAAGATGCTGGCAGAAGAATGTCACAAACAAGGCATCAAACTCTTTTTCTACTACTCCCTATTGGACTGGAAAAGAGATGATTATTATCCAAGAGGCAGAATAGGCAATGGCATTCCAGGTCGAGGTGAAGGAAAATGGGAAGATTATATTGCATTCATGAAAACCCAATTAAGGGAATTGTTAACCAATTACGGCCCTATTGGTGGAATTTGGTTTGATGGACATTGGGATCAGGTTGATTGGGATGGCAAAAACTATGGCGATTTGAATGTTGACTGGCACTACGATGAGATATACCCTATGATTCATGAACTTCAACCACATGCATTAATTGGGAACAATCATCATCTTGCGCCCATTGATGGCGAAGATTTTCAGATGTTTGAGAAAGATTTACCTGGCTCCAACACCACAGGTTGGGGGACTTCTCCAGACGATATTGGGGATTTACCTTTAGAAGTATGTGAAACAATCAATGGTTCGTGGGGATTCAATCTACAGGATAGAAAGCATAAATCAAAAAAGGAACTCATACATTTATTGGTAAAATCTGCTGGATATGGAAGCAATATGCTCCTCAATGTAGGTCCGATGCCTAATGGTGAAATTCAAGAAAGGCATGTGAAATCCATCGAAGAAATTGGTGAGTGGTTGGCTACTTATGGTGAATCAATTTATGGTACAAGAAAAGGTCCAACCCAACCTAACGATCAATTTGTAACAACAAGAAAAGACAGCACGATATATGTACACCTTTTGAATCCGGAGACACAACTCCTACAGATTGAACACTTTCCTGTTGAGATATCATCTGTATCTTTTTTCGATGACAATCAAGAACTTCCTTACAAAAAAAATGAATCTGGATTATCTATTGATGTATCTGGTTTAGAATTAAACGCAATTGACAACCTCATTGTAATTAAGTTAAAGGAATAGATTATAGCTCAGGCGGCCTAGAGTAATATTCATGATTATTATTTCTCTTCACTACCCTTTGAATAGAAATAAGTCACATTTTTGAGGAAATTTGTTATTTTCTCTCCATTTTGAGTGTTTTTGTTTGATAGGAAATAAGTTTTTTTTGTAAATTTGGTAAAAAGGGGGGGGGTAGTTTACCTTTGTGCCCTTAAATTTGCAGCTTAAATTTTCAACTCATGAGAAATTTTCATCTCCTACTTTTGACCGGTTTATTTTCGGTTTATTTTTCATTCGGTCAGGTTCAAAATGCATCACAACAGCCTACTGTAATCTCTGGTACCGTTGTTGATGCTGATACTGGCGTACCAATTCCGGGTGTCCAGGTGTTTGTACAAGGCACATCAACTGGAACCACTACTGATTTTGATGGTAATTATACCCTTTCAGTAGATGATTTGGGCAATAAAATAGAATTTCGTTTTGTTGGCTATAATTCACAAGAGGTTGTCCTCTCTGAGGGGGTAACCACTTTTAATATCAATTTGGCTCAAGATATTACCCAACTAGAAGATGTTGTGGTTATTGGTTCCCGAAGATTACCTCGCCTTGTTAGGGATTCTGCTGTTCCAGTGGATGTATTTGGCCCGGCTGATCTCGTTTCGCAAACAAGTACGGATGTTGACGAGATATTGAGAACCCAAATTCCCTCATTCAATGTTCAACGTCATGGAATTGACGATGAGGCCACCTTGGTTAGACCAATAACGCTTCGAGGACTGTCTCCGGATAATGTCGTGGTGCTTGTCAATGGCAAAAGACGTCATCGTTCTGCTTCTATGGCCTTACTTGGAAGTTCACTAAATACGGGATCACAGGGTGCTGATCTCAACATGATTCCTAGCATAGCATTGAAACAAATTGAAGTACTTCGTGATGGTGCTGCAGCACAATATGGTGCAGATGCCGTGGCAGGTGTTTTTAATATGCAACTTCGAGATAATACCTCAGGGATACAAATTCGTCTCCAAGGTGGGCAATACGATGGTGGGAATGATGCAATTTTGAGAGGTGTAACAGAATCCAATGGAAAATTGGTAGAGCATGATGTATCAGGAGTTGGCCGGAATGTTCTAGCTGCTGTAAATGCAGGATTTCCTTTGACAGAGAACGGATTTGTTAATTTAAGTCTTGAATATCGAGATGCGAATCCCACAATTAGAAGTGGTTTACGCAGGGATGAGAGAACATTGATTAGTAGGGGATATCCTCTCAACAACCCTGCCCAAATATGGGGTAGCCCCGACGTGAGTAATTCGTTGATTAGCTTTTTGAATGCAGGAATTGACCTAGGTGCAAACACACATCTTTATGCCTTCGGGGGGTATGGTACAAGAAAATCTGAAGGAGGATTTTATTTCCGTGCGCCTGGTACAGGAAGTGCCAGGGCTGGAGTATTTAGAGTTGGTGATGATGCTAGGGCAGTTGCGGATTTGGATCAGAGCGATGATACAGACTGTGGTGCCATCGTTCCAAGTCTTGAGGCTAGTTTTTCTGAGGTTATGGCTTTTATAACTCAAAATAAAGGAAAGTGCTTTTTATTTAACGAGCTATTCCCTGGTGGTTTCACTCCACGCTTTGGTGCAGATATAAAAGATTTAAGTGGTACTTTTGGGCTTAGAGGAGGTCCAGATGATGGGTTCCGATGGGACTTGAGCTTTGCCTATGGGAATAGTGATATAGACTATTTTATCTACAATACTGTCAATGCATCATTGGGGCCTGACACTCCAACATCCTTTAAGCCACGTGGCTATGAGCAGGAGGAATTGACTGTTTCTGCTTCAGGTAATTACCCTATTGATGTCCGTGCCTTTGCAAATCCCTTGAATATCGCCTTTGGAGTAGAGTGGCATACAGAAAAATTTACCACGGTAGCTGGAGATCTGGATTCCTATAGAGTTGGGAATTATGGTCCTCAAGGATTTAGTGTCGGATCAAATGGTTACCAGGGTCTTAACCCAGACTTTGCCGACTCTTGGGATCGTCCAAATTTTTCACTATATCTTGATTTAGAGACTGATGTAACCGATAAATGGACATTAGGTGCTGCAGCCCGATATGAGAACTATTATAATGATTTTGGATCTACATTGACCTGGAAAGTTGCTACACTATACCGGATTACCGATGGATTTCGCCTTCGTGGAACTGCCTCAACCGGTTTTAGAGCCCCTACTCCTGGTCAGGCAAATCTCTGGGCGTTACAAACAGCACTTTCAGCTGATGGCGATCAATTAGTGGACACTGGACAGCTTCCGCCAACCCATCCAATATCTGCATCATTTGGTGGAGAAGAACTAACTGAGGAAACAGCCCTGAGCTTCACGTTGGGTACAATTGTAGACCTTTCATCGGATTTAACTCTGACACTGGATTACTTTGACATCTCCTTGGATGATAGAATTTCACTTACAGGTAATATTACAATAACACCTGAAATTGAAAAAATCATGAATGAAAAGAATCTCTTGGGTGGTGTAGAAAATATAAAAGAAGTAAAATTCTTTTCCAACGATTTTGATACTCATACCCAAGGAATTGATCTTCTCTTGGCTTATGATTCTAGAAGTGCAGCTGGTCATAGAACACAAGCCTCGCTGGCTTGGAACTGGACCAATACTACATTGGTAAATTTTTCCGAACCTAGAAATATCAATACGTTCCTTGATCAAACATTATCTGAACCTTTTGAAATCAAACTTCTAACCCCTAGGCGACAGCGTGAAATAGAGGATCTTAATCCGAAAAATCGTATTGTCGCTATGGCACGTCATACACGTGGAGCAGTTAATGGGATGATTCGACTCAATTATTTTAGTAGTTGGTCTGCATGTCGCAACAATAGTAATTCATGCCCAATGAATATATTTGATAAGTTTGATTCAGCCACAATTGCAGATGCTGAAATTGGTGTTCGTTTGCGCGACCGATACCGGTTAGCATTCGGTGTGGATAACTTGTTTAACACTATTCCAGACGCACATCCTGATGAAACCGGGAGTCAAGGAAATATCCGCCCTGAAAGTACACCATGGGATTATAATGGACGCTCCTATGTCCTAAGAGTTCTCATTGATATTTTCTAAGTGTACCTTTACTCTTAAGATACAACTCCTCAATTGTATATCTTCAGGTTTGGGTTAGGTAACTCATGTTTTAAGTTTTTTAGAGGAAAAAGTAGAATTATATTATCTAATTATTGGAAAAGAGGGTGTTTAACCCTCTTTTCTTTGTTATAGAGGAGATATTCCGTATCTAATGGGAAAGTTATATTTGACAAAAAACTAATCATTGTGCTTGGACGGAAAGCCTTACTTGATGTTCTCGGTCGTTTGTTGATGATTCGGGCATTAACTTTACCCCAACTTTGAAAATCTATTGGACAATGTCCAAACACACCTATTTGTCCTTGCTCCTCATTTTTTCAATATCAGCTTTTGCGCAGAAGAGAGTTATTAAAGGAACAGTAGTAGATGAAGAAAATGCTCCTTTACCTGGAGCTACAATTATCATCCAAGATACAAACTATGGTGTGTCTACTGATATTGAGGGGGATTTCTACATTGATGCTAAGGAAGGTGATGTTTTAGTTATTAGTTATCTCGGTTTTCAAACCCAAATTATAACAATTGGTGATGATGAAAACTATATTATTAAATTACTTACGGGTACGGAGTTAAAAGAAATTGTATTAACTGGAGTTGCGGGAAAAACCGATTTAAGGAAGGTATCATTCTCCGTGGGCAAGGTTAATGAAACCACCTTGCAACAAGTACCCGGGGTAGATCCCGTTAGTTCATTAAGGGGCAAAGTAGCGGGTGTTCGAGTCATTCAGGGTACCGGATTGCCAGGTGTTGCTCCGAGTATTCGTATTCGTGGTTCTAGTTCCTTACTAGGAATTCAAGATCCCCTAATCATTCTGGACGGAACTATTTTAGACGGTCAGCTTGCAGATATTAACTCAGATGATATTGAAAACATGGAAATTCTCAAGGGCTCTGCTGCTGCATCGCTTTACGGATCTAGAGCTGCAAATGGAGTGGTTCAGATTTTCACCAAGAGAGGAAGTCGTAAATATGGGAGCCAGATTAGACTTAGGACAGAAATTGGCTTCAATTTTATTCCAAAATCAAGACAACCCTCAATTACTCAATCTCATAATTATCAGCTGGATGATTCGGGGAATTATGTTCGGGGAAGTGATGGAGGATATGTTCTTGAGGATGATCGGATTGCAGACAACCCGTTTCCTGTTTATTATGATAATCTTTCGCTTTTTTACTCGGCGAATAGTATGCACAATCAATCGCTTCAAATTTTAAATAGGACCCAAACAACAACTACCAATCTATCCATTTCGAATTTATCCCAAGATGGCATTCTCAATTTTGATCATTTTGGCTTTGAACGTCAAACCGTTCGGCTTAATCACGATATGAAGATTTCCGATCGTTTAAAATTATCAACCTCAACAAATCTCAGCAGTATCAACCAAGTGGAGCCTGACCTAGGTGCATCTAGTCCTTTTTTTACAATTCTATTAACTCCTCCCCATGCAGATTTATCTGCACCTAATGAAGAAGATAGATCATCTTTCAACTGGAATGCTCAACAAGAAACAGGGTGGCCGGGATCGGAAACTAATCCCTTGTACACTTTAGCCAATGAATTCACACAAATAGCAAGACAGAGAGTTATAGGAAACTATAAATTAATTTTTTTTGCTACGAATTATCTGACCGTGGAGGGTGCATACTCCTTTGACTATTTCACAACAGAAACAGATTTTTTTGTAGATAAAGGGTGGTTAAACTCTCGGATTCCCATATATGATGGTGGATATATAACCAAAGAAAGGTCTAAATCAAGGAAAGATAATTTACAGCTTACTGCTTCTTTGGATAAGGATATCACTCCTTATTTTAATATAAAGGCCAAATTATTTTATCTCTACGATGATCGAAACGAGCATGAAGTTTTTGCTGGAGGTACAAAAATTGGAATTACAGGTTTAAACAACTTAAATAATGTGACCTCGGACTCTGAAATAATCGGCTCTGACACTGCCGACTTTGTTGAAAAGAGTTTTGCTGGAATCATTGATTTAGATATTAAAGACCGATATCTTACGAGTTTTCTAATCAGAAGGGATGGTAATTCATTATTTGGTCCTGAAGTAAGAAAAAAAACTTTCTATAGAATATCGGGTGCTTGGCGTTTATCGGAAGAATTTACTATTCCATATGTTGAGGAGTGGAAAATTCGAGGATCTGTTGGCACTGCCGGATTATTACCGCCGTTTGCCGCACAATTTGAGACTTTTACTGTATCAGAAGGTTCAGCAGAGAAAAATACTATTGGTAATACCAGGCTAGGTCCTTTCTTCTCTACCGAAATTGAATTTGGATCAAACATACAATTGGGGAATTTCATCTCACTGGAATACAATTACTCAGAAAAAAAGACCGAAGGTCAAGTTCTCCCGGTTGACATACCAGTTGAAATTGATGGTTTCCCCTTTCAGTGGAGAAATGCTGGGACACTTGAATCATTCACCAACGAACTTTCCGTATCATTTAATTGGATTCGAACACCTGATCTCTATTTAGACACTACTTTTTTGTTTGAATCCACTAATCAATATGTCACTGAACTCTTTCGGCCTGTCTGGCAATTAGGGCCTAGGAATTCTTTTATTGTCCAAGCTGGTAAAGTGTACGGGATATATATTGGAAGCAAGGTGTTGACAAGCCTTGATCAGCTTGATGAGAGTCAAAACCCTTCAGATTATCGCATTAATGACGAGGGTTATGTTGTAGATGAAAATGGAATTCCAGTTTTTTTGCTTGATGAAACAGGAAATAAGGCCCAAGTTCAAGTTGGTGATATAAATTCTGATTTTAATCTAAGTTTCAATTCAATTTTTCGCTATAGGAACTTTAGTGCATTCATGCTTTGGGATTGGAAACAAGGGGGAAATGTATATAATCAAACCAAACAAACAACATTCAAAGAGCTATTGCATCCTGATGTAGATCAGGTCAATAAGCCATTAAATGAGAGAAAATCTACTGATTACTATAGTGCCTTGTATAATATAAATGCTACAACCTCTCACTTTGTCGAAGACGCTAGTTATTTGAAATTACGCGAATTGAATTTTAGTTATGTACTGACAGACCTTAGGATTTTAAAAAACGAAGTTTCAATTAAGCTAAGCCTTATTGGAAGGAACATTTTGCAATTTGACAATTATTCGGGGATAGATCCTGAAGTTACAGTCCGAGGAAATGGAGATCAAACAAATTACTTCTATGATGGTTATGGATACCCTTCTTTTTCCACGATTAGTGGTGGATTTGAACTGAACTTCTAAAGTGCAAGTGATGAAAAAAATTATCTATCTCATTTTTTCAGTTCCTTTTTTATTTACCATGTGTGATAGCTTGGAAGTTAAAAATCTTGCTCAACCCATACGAGATCAAGTGCTTTCAACACCTGAGGATTATCAAAGTAATCTAAATGGGGCTGCATATCAGTGGTTCAATGCCCTATTCAAATCTGAACCGATGATGACCTTGTTGGTTGCTGCGGATGTAGGAACATCTTCATGGGGTTTTCATGGAATGAGAGAGGTTGGGACGGTTGGTCCTCCTTATGGACTTGGCTCACATTTCCCCATAAATAATAGTGTAACGGCTTCATACCCTGAGTTTTTAGAAATCCCATATAATAGATTATATTCTGCCGTTACTAGTGCGACCGATATTATTAGAGCTGTAGAAGGTGCCGATATAGATTCCGAATTAGAAAATCAGTATAATGCTTATGCACATTTTTTGAGGGGTTTGGCTTATGGCTATTTAGGTTTGATATTTGACCAGGCATTGGTTTTTGATGAGAAAACTGATGTTAAATCCCTGACCTATGATGATTTTGTTCCTTATGATAAAGTTATAGAGCAATCGCTCATGGATTTTGACAGAGCAATAGAATACGCAGAAGCTTCAAAGGCTATCAATATTATGGGGTTCAATGGAATAACTATTGATAAGACAATGTTAATTCAGTTGGCAAATAGCTATTACGCAAAAATTTTAGTGCATTCGGCCCGATCTTCAAGTGAAACTACTACTATTGATTGGAACAAAGTTCTCGAAAAAATAAATAAAGGGAACTTGGAAAAAGACTTCACTGTTTTTGGCAATACAAATAAATGGTATAATGCTCATTTAAGGAGTAATGATGGCAATCTGATGAGAGTTGATCAAAAAATAGTTAATATGGTTGATTCGAATAGCCCATATCCATATCCCATAAATGGATATCCATCTGATGAACTAGACTTGCCAGAAAAAGATGCTCGTTGGGGGTCTAGTTCAGCACACAAGTATAGGTATGCTGGAGCAGCGCCTTTCAGGGCAAACCGAGGAATTTATTTCTTCTCTAGTTGGAAATTCAATGAGCACGAACAATTCAGATTATCTGGTGGTTTAGGGCCTATGCCTCTATTAAAGGCCAGGGAAGTAAGACTATTTAAAGCTGAGGCACTAATTAGATTAGGGACAGATTTAGAATTGGCTGCACATATCATTAATGAAACAAGAGTTGAGGCTGGCATGAAGGAACCTGCAACCTCATCTGATTTTAATCTTTTGGATAAGCTTTTTTATGAGCGTTACTTAGAAACAAATGATGCAACTGGAAATGGATTTTTCGATCGGCGTAGAACAGATGACTTGGGTGATAAACAATTTTTACACTTTCCTGTTCCAGCGAGAAACCTCAACACGTGGGGAGCAGAACTATATACCACCGGTGGTTAAAATCTTGTAATTCGGCTCCAATTTGGTACAACATAACCAACAGATTCAAGCCTACGAAGTTTACAATTAAAAATTGACATTTCTGAGCTAATTTTTTATCATATATTTAAGCATAGCATCTTAACAGATATTTTTTCACTCTTATTCAACTAATATTAACAATATTTTAACTTTATTAGTATAATTTATACGATGATGATTTTATTAGATTTGTCAAATTTTTATTCAAAAAAAAATTATCATAGTGTTGAACACACTTTTTCGCTCAGAGGTGATACTGCTTCTTTTCTCCAATGAGATATAACCAAATTTTATTTAATGAAATTACCTCTCTCTAATTTTTGGAGTAGGAACAGCGTAATTCATCCTAAATATCAAGTAATCTACTTTTTTAAGATCAGCACTTTGGCTGTTAGGTATGAACCAGAATGTCTCTTTCGTCTCTATAGTAAATCGTATGATCACCTATTTCCATAAAAAATTTAGAAGGTTAATACGGATATGATCCTTTAACACTTCTCTATTGAAGCCTTTTATCAAACAAACTACTATCCAAATATATGCTAACCAATAATTTAACTTTCAATTTCCGAACAAATCAACATCCATTATTTGTTCTCATTCTAGTTTTCCTCATTTTATTTTCTTGTAATAAGGGAGAAACAGTACCAGAACCTGAACCACTCCCTTTAATTAATATAGGTACAAAGTTCACCATCGCCACATCTGCTGGTCTAGGTGGAACAATAACAGATAGTCAAAATAATGTAGATAGTGGACAATCAGTGAAAATTACTGCCACCGCCAATGAACACTTTCAATTAAAGCAATGGACCAGCGACTGTGGAAACTTTGACAATGATGTTACGGAAATAACGATTAGTGCTTCAAAAAATTGTGTCGTTAGGGCTGAATTTGAAAAAATTAATTACACCATCACAGCCACTGCAACCGATGGTGGTAGCGTGTCCGAAGGAAATTTATCAAGCTCGGTGACCGAGTACAGAGAACAAGGACAGATAGCCACTTTTACTGCTGTCCCTGATGAAGGATATGACTTTAGCGGATGGATGGTAAAAGAAGATACCGATTGCCCTACCCTTGAAGATTCCTCTAATCCCAAAGTAACTTTCATCGTAGAGGGTAATTGCCATTTGGAAGCAACATTTGGAAAATCACTACGTACCATCACCAAGATACCTAGTGAAGGTGGGAGTATAGAAATTTTACCTTCAGAGAATATAGCATTTGGAGATAATGTGAAGATTAGCGCTACTGCTGATGAACATTATCGTTTCAAGAATTGGGATGGAACTTGTGGAGAATTCAATTCTGAAGAGACAACCATTTCTTTCACAGTCAGTGGAAATTGTATTATCCAGGCAGTCTTTGATCCAATAGAATACAACATTATTGCCACTGCAATTGGTGGCGGTTCGGTAAATGATTCCAGTAATCTCAGTGCCGTTTTCGGAGAAAAAGTTTCTTTTAACGCTACCCCTGAAGAGGGTTATGAATTTAAAGAGTGGAGAACCACTGATGAGGGATGCCCAATGCTAACCGGCAACAAAAGTAAACAGGTGGAAATCATAGTAGAAGGAAATTGTACTCTTGAAGCTGTTTTTGATAAAATCCTTACTGAACCTGAATCAGATTCAACCCCTGATACAACAATGGATACATCAGACACAACTTCTGATACAACCACCGATACATCAGAAACAACCTCTGATACAACCACCGATACATCAGACACAACTTCTGATACAACAACCGATACGTCAGACACAACTTCTGATACAACAACCGATACGCCAGATACAAATCCTGATACAACAACCGATACATCAGATACAAATCCTGATACAACCACCGATACCCCTATCATCTATACGATCACAGCAACGGCATCCCAAGGAGGAACTATCCAAAGCCCACAAACCCTCTCTATTGCACAAGGCCAATCAGTATCTTTTACTGCTCTACCTAATGATAGTTATGAATTTACCCTTTGGAACCTCAACGGTGAAGGATGCCCAGATTTTTTTGATAACACTTATTCCATTGCTCAATTTCAAGCCATGGGAGAATGTTCATTGCAAGCCAACTTTGAACCCATCATCTTCAACATTTCCACCACAGCAGGTTTCGGTGGTGAGATAACCCCAGACCAGAGCATTCCCAAAGGTGAGACAGTAAGCATCACCGCCAGTCCCAAGACACACTATAGACTAAAATCATGGGGAGGGACTTGTGGCTCTTTCCCCTCCACCAGCCAGAGTATTTCTTTTACCCCTACTGAAGATTGCCAAATTGATGTAGTATTTGAACAAAATCAGTACGATATCTTTGCTACAGCAACCACCGGCGGAACAGTAAGCCCAAAAGGGGAAGCGACCAAGGTCTTTGGCGACCAAGTTAGCTTTAGTGCTACCTCTCAAGAAGGTTATAATTTCGGCAGCTGGAAAAAATTGAGTAGCGGTTGCCCTGAACTATCCGATGCAACCAATCCCGTAGCTAGTTTTATCGTAGAAGGCAATTGCCGACTCCAAGCAACCTTTTTAAAGATACCTCGAACCATCACCACTTCGGCAGGAACCGGAGGAACAATTACCCAAACACAGAGAGTAGAGCACGGAGACCAAGTCTCCATTACTGCTACACCAGAGCAGCATTTTCAGTTCACGTCATGGACAGGCAATTGTGGCACCTTCAGTAACGACAAGACAACCATTCAATTTACAGCCACTAATGATTGCTCACTTGCAGCTTCATTTGAAAAAATCGTGTATACGCTTACCGCTACTTCTGGAGATGGAGGTACTGTGGCACCCACTAACGAAAAGAAAAAGCAAGGGGAGACAGTTTCTTTTGTCGCCACACCTGATGCCAATTATGTGTTCAGCACTTGGCAACTTGTAGGGACAGGATGTCCAACAGCCTCCAGCCAAGAGAATCCCACCAAATCCTTTACAGTCTCGGGAAATTGTCAACTACGAGCGGTCTTTAAAAAAGTACAGCGAGTTATCACTA
This sequence comes from Flavobacteriaceae bacterium bin25, assembly GCA_002238525.1. GTDB lineage: Bacteria > Bacteroidota > Bacteroidia > Flavobacteriales > Flavobacteriaceae > Bin25. The sequence goes on along the minus strand of MPMN01000001.1, from coordinate 28,349 downwards.
CAAGTGCTGGCACTGGCGGAACCATTAGCGATAATCAATCTGTGGAACATGGAGAATCGGTAAGCATCTCTGCCACGCCCAGTGAAGGCTATCAAATACAATCATGGTCAGGAAACTGTGGAAGCTTCAATAAAGAGACCAATAAAGCCACCTTTACTGCATCCAAAGATTGCAGTATCGGTGTAGCCTTTGAAAAGAAATCCTATACCATCACTACAAATGCAGGTATAGGGGGAAGTATCACCGAAAATCAATCTGTGGAACATGGAGATAATGTAAGCATCTCTGCCACACCAAGTGAAGGCTATCAAATACAATCATGGTCAGGAAGCTGTGGAAGCTTCAATAAAGGGACCAATACAGCCACCTTTACTGCATCCAAAGATTGTGCTATCAGTGTAGCCTTTGAAAAGATAACCTATACCATCACCACAAATGCAGGTGATGGAGGTTCTATTACCGAAAATCAATCTCCCGAACATGGCGATAGTGTAAGCATCTCTGCCACACCAAGTACAGGCTATCATATACAATCATGGTCAGGAAGCTGTGGAAGCTTCAATAAAGGGACCAATACAGCCACCTTTACTGCATCCAAAGATTGCAGTATCAGTGTAGCCTTTGAAAAGAAATCCTATACCATCACCACAAATGCAGGTGATGGAGGTTCTATTACCGAAAATCAATCTCCAGAACATGGCGATAGTGTAAGCATCTCTGCCACACCAAGTGAAGGCTATCAAATAAGTGGATGGACTGGAACCTGTGTAACCACTGACAGATCGACCAATACAGCAACCTTCACCGCAACCAAAGATTGCAGTATCAGTGTAGCCTTTGAAAAGATAACCTATACCATCACTACATCTGAAGGCACCGGTGGAACAATCACTGAAGACCAAATTGTGGAATATGGTGAATCAGTAAGCATCACTGCCACACCCGATACAGGCTATCAAATAAAAACATGGTCAGGAACATGTGGCACCTATGCCAAGAGTACCAATCCAGTTTCCATTACCCCAACCAAAGATTGTTCTGTTAGTGTAGAATTTGAAAAGCTGATTTACGAGATTAGTTATTCTTCGGGCTTATTAGCACAACTGAGAACTTCTATTACACCAGACAGTAATGGGAATATTTTGGTGGAGCATGGATCCTCAATCACCTTTGAATATGTCCAACTTACTCCAAGTCAAATAGTAAAAGAATGGTCAGGAACCTGTGGCTCTTTCAATAAGGATTCAGAAATTACCTTTACTGCAACTAAGAATTGTAATATACATCTTGAAGTTGAGGAATTTGTGCCAATAGAAGTAGCCGGCAATTTAGTAACAGTAAAGGATGAAGCCATGAAAGATGATTGGGTAGGAAAGACTGTAACAATTGGTAATGTAGCATACATAATAGTAGATAAAGCAACGCTAAAGGAAAGGATTAATAATGGAGATCCTGTTGATAAGGTGGTTACCACCTTCGTTACTGATATGAGTAGTCTTTTTCTAAACAAGAATAATTTCAATGAAGACATCAGTTCTTGGGATGTGAGTAATGTGACCAACATGGAGGATATGTTTAAGGGTGCGAGTTCGTTTAATCAAGATATAGGTAGTTGGGATGTAAGCATGGTGACTAAAATGGATAGCATGTTTTCACTTACTACTTCATTCAATCAAGATATTAGTGGTTGGGATGTTAGTAATGTAACATCGTGTGCATCCTTCTCAAATGGATCTAACTTGATGGACGATTATAAACCTACATTTACAAAATGTAGTGATTAGTTTATTTCTAATGTTCAAAAGGTTAGACACTTAAAGACTCCACATACAAAATCTAAACCTTATTTTGTAAAGATCTTTTCTCCATAACATGGAATTTGTATTTAATGACTTGACAACAAAATGTTTGGATACGAGATGATAATCAATTTCAACCAAACTTTAAATTAAAGACCAATCATATTTAAACTAGTGTTTTAGCATACAGCAAGATGGTCGAAAATAAAAGACCACTTGGTTATATTGAATATGATTCCCCTGTTATCGAAAGTACCAATTGCATAATCCCATATGTTTAACGGAAAAACAAATTTTATTGAAATCAGTCAACAATAAATTGGTTGCTCTTTTTTAATTTAGATTCCAAACTATATGAAGCATGGCTTGATATAACCCGATATAAAAAAACAAAACCCAAAAAAAACCTAATTAGAATTCCATGAGTAAATGTATCTCAATTTTTAGAAGTCCAATAACCTTGCTTTCGTTTGTGTTTATTTTTGGCTGTCAATCCAAACTGAAAACTAATTCCACTGAAATGAATTACGAAAAAGGAACTTTTGGTTATGATAAAGTATTCCTTCAAAAGCACTTTAAAAACACCATCATTTTGGAAAATACAATTGGTGGGCAAGCAATCATAGTATCCCCTGAGTTACAAGGTAGAGTGATGACTAGCACACTTGGAGGTGATACTGGAATTAGCTTTGGATGGATTAATTACGATTTAATTGAATCACAAATAATTAACCCTCAAATGAATGCCTTTGGTGGCGAAGAGCGTTTTTGGCTAGGTCCCGAAGGTGGACAATATGGTCTTTATTTTCCCAAGGCTGATGGCTTCGATTTTGCCGATTGGGTCGTCCCACCCGTAATTGATATCGAACCATTCGAAGTTGTCAATAAAAGTGAAAACAGCGTTTTATTTAAAAAGAATACAATTCTTTCTAACTACTCGGGAACAACATTCGAAATAGAAATTAATCGAGAAGTAATACTAAGCTCTCAGGATGATATTTTTCAAAGATTGGGCTTGAAACAGGAAAACATTTCAGCTGTAGCCTACCAAACCAAAAATACGGTTAGAAACCTTGGCGATTTGCCATGGACAGAAAAAACGGGTGCAATTTCAATCTGGTTGCTCTGTATGTTCAACCCTTCTCCCCAGGCCGTAGTCGTTCTCCCAATTGTTCAAGGAAAAGATGATGTTCTCGGTCCAAGAGTTAATGATAATTATTTTGGGAAAATAAGTGAGGACCGATTGAAGATAACTGACAAAACAATCTTTTTTAAGGCCGACGGGAAAAGTAGAGGGAAAATAGGCATTTCTCCACAGAGAGCCGAGATATTTTCTGGAAGCTATGATGGTGATAATCAAATCTTAACCATCTTGGAAATAAATCAACCAAATAGTACAGATAAGTACGTAAACTCAGCCTGGGAGATTCAACAAAATCCATTTTCAGGTGATGTAATCAACTCTTATAATGATGGACCACTTGAGAATGGAGATCAATTAGGTCCTTTTTATGAACTTGAGAGTTCCTCACCAGCATTATTGCTCAACCCCAATGAAAGCCACCAACATATCCAACATATATATCATTTTAGTGGTTCAGTAGAGGTCTTGAGTGAAATCTCACAAAAATTACTGGGTGTAAGCATCACGGAAATTAAAGAGACTTTCTAGTAGATAACGGAAAACTATATCGCGCCCCACGGCATACGGATTGAAAACATCAACAGTTGTCTATAATTAGAGACAAAATTAGCCGTCAATTTTTTCAAGAATTTTGTTCATCAGGAATCGTTGCATGATTTATTTTTTTAACTGAAAAGATAAATATGCCTTTCACTTATTAACTTAAAAACAGGAGATAAGTCCAAAGGGGATCACCACGGGCAAATAGGGATTAATCCAATCAATTCTACCGATGTTTACTCATCAGAATTGAAAATTTGTAGATTGAAAATCAAATTATGTGTATATAAATCATCCAAACATACCCTTTATTTTCTCAAAAAAAGACTTGTCACTTCTTGATGGATTAGGCTGGAAATTGGGATCACCCAAGACATGCTGAAAATATTCTCTGTGTTGCCTGTCTAAATTCTTGGGTGTCCATACATTGATATGAATCAACATATCTCCGGTCGTGCCAAAAAATCCTGATTCTGGAACTCCCTTTCCCCTTACTCTAAGCATAGATCCCGACTGAGTGCCAGATTCAATTTTAACTCGCACCTTTTTGCCTCCAACTAGATCAATTTCTTTCTGAGTTCCTAAAATAGCTTCGGGTACACTAATATATAAATCGTGATGCAAATTATTTCCTTGTCTTACCAAACTAGGATGCGGTTGCTCATCAATAACTACAATGATATCCCCTGCAGGCCCATCCATAATACCATCATTTCCTTTGCCAGAAATTTTCACCGCCGTTTCATGCGTCGACCCTGGTGGTATATTAATTTGAAGAGTAACCTCCTTTAAAACACGACCATAACGATCAGCATTTGGTATATTTTTAACAAGTGACCTCCCTACTCCATTGCATTGCCCACAAGTTGTTTGAGTTTGTACTTGCCCAATGAAAGTATTAGTTAAGCGAGAAACATAACCCCTTCCATTACATGCCCTGCATCTACCAAAACTCGCCTGGGGAGAGAGAACTCTTTTTTTTATTTTGATGCTCTTTTCTACCCCATTGATTACATCTTCCAAGTTTAGTTTTAATTTGATTCGCAAGTCTTCCCCCTTATAAGAAGTTGATTTTGCCCCACTAGAACTACCAAACCCAAAAGAAGAACCAAATCGGTCACTGAACTGAGACATGATATCTTGAAGATCAAAGTCATGAACTGAAGATTCAGAAAAAGCAGAATGACCAAAGCGATCGTATTTTCGTCTCTTCTGGGGATCTCCTAAAGCATTATACGCCTCAGCGGCTTCTTTAAATTTTTGTTCCGCTTGGGCATCACCAACATTTCTATCCGGATGATACTTTAAGGCTTTTTTTCTATAGGCTTTTTTAATCTCCTCTTGTGATGCATCTTTTGAAACCTCTAAAACATCATAATAGTCTTTTTTCATCGGTTTTATTTTCCGACCACCACTTTAGGGTAACGGATGACAATTTCTCCCAATTTATAGCCTTTTTGAGTTATGTCGACAATTCGACCCGTTTCACCCTCACCTGAAGGAATATGTGCAATAGCCTCATGATGGTCACCGTCAAACAAATCTCCTTTATTAACCTCTATTAAACTCAGACCATTTGATTCTAATATTTGGTAAAATTTCTTTTGAATAAGTCCAAAGCCCTCTATGGTATCTTTAATACTCCCCTTCTCTTCATCAAAACTTGCCCTTTCATAATCATCAACAACACTTAAAAGATCTATGATAAGTTGTTTATTGGCACTTTTGTACAATTCTAGCTTTTCCTTAGAAGTTCTTTTTCGGAAATTTTCGTACTCAGCAAATATCCTCAGAAACCGATCTTTTTCCTTATCCAGTCCTTCTTGAAGTTCTTTTACCTTCTCTTGTAGCACCTTATTTTGGCTTTTCTTTTTCTTTACCTTAGATTTACCTTTAGAATCTTCAGAAACTGAAGTATTTTCCTCATCTGTTTGATTCTTGTCTTTTGACGAAGGGAAACCTCCCTGCTCAGATGCTAGTTTCTCCGTTTCAACAGCTTTTTTCTCTTTTTTAGAATCCATTAAACTAATCTTTTATAATTCCAATACAAATGTATTGCCAAAGTAGGGGTATATGTCAATTTGTCAGTTCAAAATTTTCACGCATGAATCAATCAATGGATACTTGAACAAATAACCATTATCTATTATTTTCTTACTGCTTACCCTCTGGCCCTTTAGAACCAATTGACTTCTTTCGCCCAAAAGCACCTTTATCAAAAATGAAGGTATATTAATCACAATAGTCTTATGCTTCTTGTATTTTGAAATAGTTTGGATTAATTCTTTATGGGATATAAACTCCGGTGCAACCAAGTTATAAATGCCTTGAGATTTTTTTTTAATTAGATGATCTATTATTCGGACTGTATCTTCAATATGAATCCACGAATAAATTTGCATTCCTGGACCTGGCAAAAAATTGAACCTATTGAAAACGAAATAGTTCAAAATTGGATAAATTCCTCCTTTATTTGAGAAAATATGTCCAAATCTCAATATAGTAGTCTTGATCCCTAGTTGTTCGAACCCAAGAGACTTTTGTTCCCAATTTTGGACAAGCTTTGAAAGGAAAGTATTGCTTTCAGGCTCAGAAAATTCTGATTGTGCTTGCTCTCTATCAGATTTATAAATGCCAATGGCAGAAGCGCATAGTACATGTCTGATTTGGTGATTATTAGTCTTATCAATTGTATTTTTTAATAATGCAATAGATTTAATTCTGCTGTCAATCAGAATTTTTTTGCCTTTTTTGGTCCAGGGACGAGAAACTCTTGCCCCGGCAAGATTTACTATGACTTGAACTTCTTTAAAACAAGCCCCATCTATAATTCCATTATTAGGATCCCAGCCAAAAGCATGTGGATCAGATTGTATCAGCCTCTGGTTTCTGGTTAAATAATTCACTTCTATATTTTGTCTCTTAAAATGAGATTTCAATGCACTTCCAATCAAACCAGTTGCCCCTGTAATCAATACCTTCATTTTAAATTTTTGCAGACCTAGTCATCTCTCTTTTCCCTGGAGCACCCGGAAGTCTTTCTACTTTCAGACCCATTTTTGTTAAAGTTCTTCTCAAATCTCCAAATGCGGCATACGTTACAAACACTCCATTTTGATTCAATTGATTCAGTATAGGAACCAGTATTTCTTCGTCCCACAATTCAGGCTGAGCAAACCGTCCAAATGCATCGTAGTATATCAGATCATATGACTTTTTCATAGAAAACTCTTGGACTTTTGTATTTAGTTTTTGAATACGAATATTCGCTTCAAATTGATGCCACTTCTCCCATGACAGTTGATAGAAGTCGATCATTTGTTGTTCCGTAAAATAATGATCGAAACTAATGAGTTTGGCAAAACTCATTAATTCATTAGAGTCCAAAGGATAAGCATCGATTCCCTGATAAAACAATTTTTTATCTTTTCTTTTTGACTCGTTAGCGGTTAGTAGAAAATTAAGTCCTGTTCCCAATCCTATTTCAAGGATGTCTACTTTAGATTTTGAAGCATTTAACTCGCACCAATACCGAAACCCCCGATCAACGAATACATATTTCGATTCTAAAATTGCGCCATGTTTTGAATGAAAATATTCGTTTAACTTAGGAACGTAAAAAGTTGGACTTCCGTCTTCAGTGATTTTAAGAATTCGTTCCACCATAAATAAATTGTCAAAGTTAAGTGCTAAGAATTTGAATGTGTAATTTTGTGCCCTATAAATTGATGCTGATTCAAAAATGCGAGTTACTAGGGTAAACAGTTCGAGAATTAACGAGATTGATTTTGAAAACCTTCCTTTTGGTACTGTTTTTACTGATCATATGGTAATAGCTCGCTTCAGGGATAACAATTGGTCTGAACCAGAAATCATTCCCTATGGCGACTTTAACATTTCCCCATCAGCTAGTGTTTTACATTATGGCCAAGCAGTTTTTGAAGGGTTGAAAGCCTACAAAGATGAACAAGGACAGATTCTGTTGTTTCGACCCATGGACCATTGTTTACGCCTTCAAAAATCTGCTCTAAGGCTTAACATCCCTCCAGTCAGTACCGAACTCTTTTTTAAATCTTTGGAGCAACTTTTAAAACTAGACCATCAGTGGATTATTCCTGGAAAGGAGAATTCATTGTATGTTCGTCCTTTTATCATCGGGGATTCTCCCAATATCCAAGCTTCGCCATCTAAAATTCATACGTTCATGATTATCTGCTCTCCGGCGAGATCATATTTTGACGGGAATGAACAAATTCGGGTAATGATCAATACTGATCATTCCCGAGCAGCAAGTGGCGGCGTGGGAAATGTAAAGGCCGCTGGTAATTATGCAGCTCAGTTTTATCCAACGAATATCGCCATTGAAAAGGGGTATCAACAACTAATTTGGACTGATGCAAATACCCATCACTACATAGAAGAGTCCGGAACGATGAATATCGTTTTTCGAATTGGAGAAACATTAGTAACGCCTCCAATCAGTGATCGAATACTAGATGGCATTACCCGGAAAAGTGTCATTACTATTGCCAAAGATCAAGGTATTCCAATAGAAATTCGACCAGTCGAGATAAGTGAAATAATTGAAGGCAGTCTAAATGGTTCACTAAAAGAAATATTTGGTGTAGGCACGGCGGTGGTGGTTTGTCCTATTTCTGAATTCAGATACGAAAATTCGAGTTACAAAGCACATTGGCCACGAGAAACATATGCTCAAGTGTTCAAAAATGTGATTACCGGCATTCAGCATAATCTAGCTAAAGATCCGTTTGGTTGGCGGTATATCGTAAATTAGATAACCAACGAAGCCTTTATCCATTTTATAAGATGATCATTTTGTCTTGAGAAGTCTTTCAATCAGTAATTTTGTTTTCTCCAGCTGATGTTAATACCAAGATGCAGATTTCTAAATTGAACAAATCAAGGATTGGCGAAATTGATTTCCAAAACCTTCCTTTTGGGACTGTTTTCACCGATCATATGGTTATAGCACGTTATAGAGATGATAGTTGGTCTGAACCACAAATCATTCCCTATGGAGATTTTAAAATTTCCCCAGCGGCTAATGTTTTCCATTATGGTCAAGCCGTTTTCGAAGGTATGAAAGCCTACAAAGATGGACAAGGACAGATTCTGTTGTTTCGACCCATGGACCATTGCTTACGCCTTCAAAAATCCGCTCAAAGACTCAACATTCCACCAGTTGATACCGAACTATTTTTTAAATCTTTAAAGGAACTTTTAAAACTAGATCATCAGTGGATTATTCCTGGAAAGGAGAATTCATTGTATGTTCGTCCTTTTATCATTGGAGATTCCCCAAAAATTCAAGTTTCACCATCTAAAACTCATACATTCATGATTATCTGCTCTCCAGCGAGATCATACTTTGAAGAGAATCAACAAATTCGGGTGATAATCAATACTAATCATTCTAGAGCAGCAATAGGTGGTGTGGGAAATGTAAAGGCCGCCGGTAATTATGCAGCTCAGTTTTATCCAACAAATATTGCTGTAGAAAGTGGGTATCAACAACTAATTTGGACCGATGCAACTACCCATAGATATATAGAAGAATCCGGAACGATGAACATGGTTTTTCGCATTGGAGAAACATTAGTTACACCTCCAGTCAGCGATCGAATACTAGATGGCATAACCCGAAGAAGTGTTATTACTATTGCTAAAAATCAAGGTATTCCTTTAGAAATTCGGGCAGTTAAAATAAGTGAGATTATTGAAGGTAGTTTGAACGGCTCACTAAAAGAAATATTTGGTGTGGGTACAGCTGTTGTTGTTTGTCCTATTTCTGAATTCAGCTTTGAAAATAAAACCTACACAGCCCATTGGCCAAGAAAAACATATGCTCAGGTATTCAAAAAAATGATAACTGACATACAGCATAACCTTGCAAATGATCCATTTGGTTGGCGGTATGTGGTTAACTAATTAGCAACGTTTAAAAATTACATTTGATATTTACCCCCCCCCCATTAACTCAAATTGATTGCCTTGTCTTATCGGGGTCTATAACTTTGAGAGAAAATAGATTTAGGAAATATACTTTTGAACAATTTCAGCTAATTTGGGTGGACTATATCCTGGTCCTTTGAGGACCTTACCATCTTTTCTGTATATGGGGTTTCCATTTTCATCTAGTTTGCTCATATTACTTCGGTGAATTTCTTTAAATACATCTTCAATTAAATCCTGGCACCCGTGGCAAATGATCGTTCCACACAGTATATAGAGCATATCTCCGAGTGCATCAACGGTTTCGACCAAATCACCTTTTGAAGCAGCTTGAAAATATTCTTGTGTCTCCTCTTTCATCAGTCTATGCCTTAAAGAAACGATTTCTTTAGACAGGCTAATTGTAGGGCTTTTATTATTATCAAGACCATATGCTTTGTGGAATTCAGTTACAAGTGAAATCGGTACTTTTATCATGCTATAGAATCATTAAAAATTCAAAAGATAAGATATAATATTATTTGTGTTTGGCAAAGATAAACTCATCATAGCATTTGTATTTGTTTCGGCATACACGATCTTTGTAGTCTGGTCATATTGGCGCGACAGAAAAAAAACACCCGCTTATTTTAAAGGTTCACTGACAATACTAGCTACTATATTGGCTGTTGTTTTGGTTCTATTTATACTAAAACTCATAATAAAAAGTTGAAAGAATTCTTCATAGTCTTTTTAGGTGGAGGGTTGGGCAGTGCTGTTCGATATAGTATAGGTTATTGGTTTTCTACAACAGCTCATTCGTTCCCTTACCCCACCTTAATTGCTAATCTATTGGGTTGTTTATTGATTGGGATTTTTATGGGATTGGCATCAAAACTAAATTGGATAGAAGGTCCATTATTGTTGTTATTTGCTGTTGGATTCTGTGGAGGTCTAACTACATTTTCAGCTCTATCCTACCAAAATGTTGAATTTCTAATCAACAGATCATTTTTCCTCTTTCTGACCTATACATCGGTCAGCTTTATTGGAGGTATCGGACTGGTGGTTTTGGGGTCTCAAATATCAAAATACTTGGCATAAATTATAATAATTGCAAAATTATTATAGGTTTCTTAGTGATATTACTAAATTATACCCTGCTTTATACAATAATTTAATTGTCTGAAGATTTAATTTTCAAGATTACCCCGTTGCAACATTCAAATTGAGGTACTTTTATCTTCATATAAAATGGGTTTGCAACCCAAATTTAATATTAACCATATTATCAATTTTTTATGAAGAAGATTGAAGCGATTATTCGCGAATCACAGTTCCTTAAGGTGCGAGACGCTCTCAAGAACCTTGGGGTAAATCACTTTACATACTGGGAAGTTACCGGTGTTGGTAAAGAAAAACAATCGCACGTATATCGTGGGGTTCATTATGATTCTTCAGCAATTTCAAGGAGGTGCATATCCTTGGTTGTAAGCGAAGAATTGCTGGATTCAGCCATTGATGCAATTTTGGATTCAGCTTCTACAAATCAGGTAGGAGATGGTAAAATTTTTGTTTTGCCTGTGGAAAAATCTATTCGAATTCGGACAAGAGAAACCGGTCATTCATCACTTTAATTTAAAATATTATGACAGAAGCACTATTTACAGCCAATAATGTATGGATGATGATTTGTACCGCGTTGGTATTTATCATGCACTTAGGTTTTGGATTTCTTGAATTGGGGATGACCCGTCAAAAAAATGCAATAAATATTTTCTTCAAAAATTTCTATGTAATAACCATGGGGATTTTGGTTTACTTCATCATTGGATTTAACTTGATGTACCCCGGATTTGGTGAAGGATCTTCTGGTATTTTGGGTTTTGGAGGTTTTGGGCTTTCATTACCTGACGGCGCACCTATTGATTATGCAGGCGGAGGTTATACCTATTGGACTGACTTTTTATTTCAAGCTGTTTTTGCAGCAACTGCCGCCACTATTGTATCAGGAGCCGTAGCAGAGCGAGTCAAACTAGAAGGGTTTATGCTCTTTTCGTTGCTATATGTAGCTTTTACTTACCCCATCGTGGGTTCTTGGCAATGGGGAGGAGGATGGCTATCCGACTTGGGATTTCATGACTTTGCAGGCTCTACATTAGTTCATTCAGTTGGTGGATGGGCAGCCTTAATGTTTGTATACTTTATAGGTCCTCGTATAGGAAAATACGACAATGGAAAAGTGAAAGCAATCCCAGGACATAATCTGCCTTTGGCCGCAGGAGGTGTTTTGATCCTCTGGCTAGGCTGGTTTGGTTTTAATGGGGGTTCTGTACTATCGGGAGAACCAAGTGCCACATCATTGGTTTTGGTGAATACTTGTTTGGCTGCTTCAGCAGGAGCTTTGGTGGCATTTTTGTTTTCTAAATTCTCTTTCGGATCATTTGATTTAACCATGCTCATGAACGGAGTATTGGGGGGACTAGTAGGAATAACTGCTGGTGCGGATCAAATGGATGCCCTTCAGTCTATAGTTATTGGTGGCTTTTCAGGGATTGTGGTTGTCTATGGGATTTCTCTTTTAGATCGAATTCTTAAAATCGATGATCCCGTTGGTGCTATTGCTGTACACTTGATTTGTGGAATATGGGGTACACTAGCAGTGGGGATTTTTGGAGACCTTGCCAGCTGGAGTCAATTTTTGAATCAATTGGTAGGTGTTGGTATAATTGGGCTATTCTGTGTGCTGACAAGTTCTATTTTCCTGATTATCGCAAAATATACTGTTGGAATTCGAGCCAAAAGAGATTACGAAATTCAAGGACTCGATTCTACTGAGCATTCAATGGATGCCTATTCAGACTTTCAAACTAAATAAATACTTTATATATGATTATCAGAAACTTTGTTTTTCTTGTCTCAATGACACTAATCTCTCTATGTGCAATTGGACAAGGGTACAGCCAGGAAGATTCAAAAACCAAATGGAACTTCACAGGTACAGTTGATGTCTACGGTCGTCTTGTACTATCGGAGGAACATGACCAAGCTCCCGGAACTTCATTTGCAAACAATCCAGGTTTTGCACTTGGTATGTTCAATGGAATTTTTTCTTATGAGGGTGAAAAAGCTGGGTTTGTTGCAGATCTAGTTTATGGGCCTCGAGGAAAAGAAGCTGTATTCAATGAAACTGGCTCTTCAAATATCCTCAATCAACTTTACGTATATGCCAATCTAAGTGAAAAAACTACTTTGACTGTAGGTAACTTTAATACTTTTTTAGGTTACGAAGTGATTTCACCTGCAGGAAATTTCCACTATTCTACATCTTATATGTTCTCATATGGTCCATTTTCACACGCTGGAGTAAAATTAGATTATCAGCCTAGCGATGACTTTTCGATCATGGCTGGAGTTTTTAATGGAACTGATTTTGTCGATTTCAACCGAGATAAAGTATATACCTACGGAATACAATTTGGAGCATACGGTCAATATTTGAATTATCTTGGCGGAAATGACTTCATTCATTTTGATTTTACTGGTGGCATTCCAATCAGTGAATCATTTAATCTTGGAGTTAATGCAACCTTGTATAGATTTAGTGCTGACGATGAACAATCAGACTTTACAGGATTAGCCTTATATCCACAGTACGATTTTTCTGATGCAGCAAGTTTAGGATTTCGAGTTGAGTTTTTTGACGAAACAGGAGAAGCAACCGGGGTATTTGAAAGTGAAGAAGCTACTAATATTTCATACACAGCAACAGGAAGTTTCTCTGTTGATGATTTGACAATCAAACCAGAATTGAGATTTGATAAAGCGTCTGAGCCTATATTCGCTGGGGGGAACGATTCGGAAACCGATTCTCTTTTTTCAGTTTTAGTTGCCCTAGTGTACTCATTTTAAATATTACATTTTAAATTTTTTCATGCAAAAACGCCACTGCAGTTTGTAGTGGCGTTTTTGTTCATCCAATTCATGAGAAGCACAAAATTTTACTATTAGGAACGATGGATAGTGTCTTTGTTCGTGAAAAATCATCATCATTAAATCAGGAGATAAAATATGATTTCTAAGAGGTTAGTTTCGGTCCTATTGAATTACCTTCCGCTCGTATCTGCTTTGGGTAAATACCAAATTTTGACTTGCATGGTAAATGCATCAAACTGAATATATTTGTTTAGTTCCAAAAAATTTCGTCCATGAATATAAATTTCTCAAAATTTAATCTCATTTTATTGATTTTGGCCATGAATTTTTATCATCTCCGGTGCCAAGATATTGCTCAAGGTCCATTTGATCAATTAATTATTCGAGGGGTAACAATGATTGCCGGAAATGGAGCTCCACCACAAGGTCCTATGGATATTGTCATAGAAAAAGATAAAATAGTAGCGATTCATAACGTGGGATATCCGAATGTACCTATCAAAGAAGAAGATCGCCCAGAACTAAAAGAAGGAGGAAAGGAAATTGATGCTTCGGGATGGTATCTTCTTCCGGGGTTTGTTGATACCCATGCTCACATTGGCGGTGAAGCTCAAGGAGCAGACTGGGAGTATGTGTTTAACCTATGGCTTGCCCATGGAGTGACCACGGTCAGAGAAGTCGGGGGAAGAGGTATTGATTATGCCTTAGATTTAAGAACTCGATCAGAGAAAAATGAAATTATCGCTCCTCGGATTATTTCTTTTACCTGGTTTGGCCAAGGTCAAGAAAATCCAATTTCCACACCTGAAGAAGCAAGGAAATGGGTCAGAGAAAATGCCCAAAAGGGAGCTGATGGAATCAAATTTGGTGGTGCGGAGCCTGATTTGATGATTGCTGCCATTGATGAAAACAATAAATTAGGGCTTCGTTCAACTTGTCATCATGCTCAGTTGAGCGTTGCTCGATGGAATGCTTTGGATAGTGCAAAAGCGGGACTAACATCAATGGAACATTGGTATGGTTTGCCTGAAGCATTATTCGATGATAGAACAATTCAACACTATCCTTTCAACTACAATTATCAAAACGAACAGCATCGCTTTGAAGAAGCTGGCAAGCTTTGGCAACAAGCAGCAAAACCCTATAGTGATCATTGGAATAAAGTACTCAACACATTAATTGAGCTAGATTTTACTATTTCTCCCACCTTAAACATATATGAAGCTAGCAGAGATCTACATCGGGCACGAACCTTAGAATGGCATCAAGACTATACCCTTCCATCTTTGTGGAAATTTTTTCAACCTAGTATGGTTTCACATGGTTCGTATTGGCACTATTGGGGTACAGAACAAGAAGTTCATTGGAAAAATAATTACAAACTTTGGATGACATTCTTAAATGAATATAAAAACAGAGGGGGTAGAGTCACTGTAGGTTCTGATTCGGGTTTTATTTTTCAGCTTTATGGCTTTGCCTATATAAGGGAACTTGAACTTCTTAGAGAATCCGGATTCCATCCTTTAGAAGTGATCAAAGCAGCAACTTTAGATGGAGCAGAATTATTGGGTGTAGATGATATCACCGGAAGTATCAGAATTGGAAAACAGGCTGATCTAGTCTTAATCGAAGAAAATCCTTTAGAAAACCTCAAAGTTCTCTATGGAACGGGAGCTATAAAGCTAAATCGTGAAAATGAAGTAGTACGAGTTGGAGGTGTAAAATATACCATCAGTAATGGTGTTGTATATGATGCCAAAAAATTGCTAGCAAGTGTGAAGCAAATGGTTGACAAGGCCAAAAAAGCCGAAAATTTTGAATTACTTCAGCCCGGGATTAGATCTAATTAGTGCAAGAAATCATCATTTTGATGCATTGTCCTGATAAAAAAGGAATTATAGCATCTGTAACCAATTTTATTCTTTCCAGTGAGGGAAATATCATTTACATTGATCAGTATGTTGATCGTGTAAACAAGTTATTTTTTATGCGTGTTGAGATTGAATTCAATTCAATAAAAACCTCAGTTGTTCAATTTAAGAAACAATTTGATAAAAAATTCATACCCATTTTCAATCTAAATAGTAATTTTTATCTCAAGAGACGCAGACCCAGAATGGGTGTGATGGTTTCAAAATATGATCATTGTCTCTACGACATTTTAGCACAATATAAGACTGGTCGACTCGGGTGTGAAATCCCCTTGATTATCAGCAATCATCTCGATTTAGAAATCATAGCCAAGCGTTTCGAAATTCCATTTTACCACATACCGGTGTCGAAAGGCACCAAAGTCGAATCTGAAAAAAGACAACTAGCATTATTCAAAGAAAAGGAAATTGATTTTATTGTCTTGGCTCGATATATGCAAATCCTGTCTGAGAAATTCATTACTTTTTATCCTTTCAAAATCATCAATATCCACCATTCATTTCTGCCTGCTTTTCCCGGAGCTCGACCTTACCATTCGGCATATGAACGGGGAGTTAAAATAATTGGTGCCACTAGTCATTATGTCACAAAGGATCTTGATGCAGGTCCCATTATAGAACAAGATGTTGTTCAAGTATCTCATCTCAATTCTATTAAAGATTTTATCGAAAGAGGTAGAGATTTAGAACGATTGGTATTATTAAGAGCGATTAGATTGCATATTGATAGAAAGATAATGATTTATAGAAACAAAACCATCATTTTCAATTAATTCTGAGGTCAACCCCTCAGAATCTTCTAATCCAGACTACATTAGCAATAACTAAAAATACAGCTCAGTATAAGTGTTTGTACAATAAACCTTTAAATGCAACTTATGTTTTATCACCTATATGCAAGCACATAGGTGATAGCGTAAGAGTTGTTCTTCTTTTCCTCTCAATATTACTGATGGTATGGTTTCGTGAACACCAAAATGCATTTGCATGTTCTTAGAATTTCTTTCCCTAAAAAATTATTGGGTCTGATCACTTTGTTGTGGACTTGCCTGAGAATACTCTAGGTTGATGACTCTCAATACTTGTCTTTTACAATTAATTGATGAATCTCCTATTGGAATTAATTTCGGTAAAATGGTTTGATTTTTTGATGATTATACAACTCTGATATCCTTATTCCCATTTGGAATTTGGATTGATTATTAAATTGTGTAGCTTCTTCATGGTTTCTGACTGTAAGGCGTCACTATGTTCACCCTCTAGTATGATGAGATCATGGGCGAGGTCTTTTTCTTTCAAGAAATTAATCTCTTGCTCATTAAATGTTCCGGCTTGATCATCTTTCGTAGCAGTTAAAAATATTGTTGTTGAAAGATTTACATTAGCAAGCTTATCTATAAATCTGTGGTAGGCCATTCCTGCAGCTAGCTTACCCAAATTCTTTTCTTGCCTACTGAGGTCCTCTGCATTCTGAGTTTTTGATGGATTAACACCATTGGTATCATATCGCCAATATTCACCTACTGAAAATCCTTCCCAAACCTCCTGGTCCATATTCAGTCTTCCATTTAATGAAACAGTTTTGTCTGCCAGCGGTCCATGTAGAGACAAAAACTCGTTTATTATCAAAGAGCCATAAGAGTGCCCTATGAGGTATACAACTTTTTCCTTATCAACAAATTCTTGTACCACGAGCTTTACTATTTCAACGCTGATTGCACCTTCTTTTTTTGCTTGTTCGAAGGTTAAATCAAACTGCTCAAAACGAGAACTATTTATTTGTTGGCTTTGATAGGGATAAACTACCAAATCATCTGTTATAAATGGATATGGATCTATCCCTTTAGCTTTTCCTTCATTAAAAAATTGGTATTGTTTTGTTTCGGGACCTCCTTGGACAAATACCCAAACAGTATCTGAAGTCATATCCCCTATATATTCGTATAGTCCTTCGTTTTCTGATGGTATTTTAGGATGAACAAATTCTGCATATTCAATTTCCTTATCTTCTTCAGTATTAGTACCACTCCCATCCAAATTATCTGATATTTCATCAGAAAAGATAATAACGTTATACAAATCTTTCATCACATCTTTCTCTTCAAAAATCAAACTATGCCCACCATCCAGTATGATTAGTTCTTTAGCAAGTTGTTTGCTTCTCAAAAAATTGATTTCTTTTTCATTAAATACACACCCACTTGTTCATCTTTATTTGCAGTTATAAATATCGTGCTTGAGAGATCCACATCGGAAAGTTTTTCAGAATATCGATTAAATGCTAGACCTGCAGCAATTTTATTAAGATTTACGGCTCTAATCACTTTGTTGTGGAATGAAACAAAATAGTCTTGATAATCAATCTCTTATAAATCTATCAACTCAAACAAAACCCTCTTACTTGAACCGTTTTGGAGGGTTTCATCGGGAAAATATATATCGTCAACATATCTTGACTACAAAGGGATAAACAGCCTTATTTAGTTTTGATTTTTGTTTGTGCTGGACATTTAACAAAATTTTGTGAGAACTAAGATAGCAAACCTCCAAAGACAAACTTATAGATATCCACTACATTGAAAGTTTTCAAAGGAGAAAATATATATGCTACACAAACCTCCACAGAGAAATAATTATGTCTATAAAAGGGATTTATTCTAGGATTATTATAAATTATTCAATGAAATGACGAAATTTTTTTGGGTCAATAAATCGCTTTTTAAAAACTTCTGTATAAACCATTAAAGATAAACTTGGCAAATACTGTTTTTACATTAATTGAAGGTGTCTTTAGTAACAATTATTTGGTTAATTTCGCAGAAATATGGCTTAACCGCTATGTGGTGAAACTTACTGATATTCGATTTCAATAATTACATATTGTCTATACTTTCAATATACATTTTAATTCTACGACATGAAAAAATACTATCTGTCCTATGTCCTTTTGGCTCTTGTTTTAATCAATTGCAAAAACTATGATGATGAATTTGCTGATTTGCGTCAACAAATTTCTGCCCTACAGACCAAAACATCTTCTCTGGAGAGTAAAACGTCTTCTCTGGAGTCTAAGATTCAATCTGATATCTCATCAGTAAGAAGTCTAATTCAAACACTTCAGTCACAATTACCCCTTGTTGAGACTAAGGTAGATAATTTGGAGTCTGATTTATCCGATTTAGAAGGCGATATCAGTGATTTAAATGATAAACTTGACCAGACTATCACCAGTCTTGATCAGGCTAGTACTAAGCTGGATGAAACAACAGACAATCTCGAAGAGACCAATACAAAACTGGATAAAGCAACAAACGATCTCGAAGAGACCAATACAAAACTGGATGAAACAACAAACGATCTCGAAGAGACCAATACAAAACTAGATGAAACATCGGGTAAGGTTGATCAAGCTAGTACTAAACTTGATAATACTGAAAGTAAACTAACTGATGCGACAAGTAGTATAGATTCAAATGAAAGCAAGCTTGAAGAATTGGAAGAAAAGCTAGACAATATTCAGACAAAACTAGATGGTTCATTAACTCAAGATGATCTTAATACACTTCAAGAAGCAATAAATAAAGTAAGATCTGACCTGGAAGCACAACTTTCTGAGTCTAATATCTTTTTTGGGGGAAGTATAATAATTACCCAAAACAATCTACAATCTGTCCTTGATGAGCAGTCCAATGTGAAGCAAATTGGTGGAGATTTAGACATATCTGCCGACAATATGAGCAGCAGTCAGCTAAGTAGCATAGCTACCTGGCTAGCTAAGGTAGAAACCGTTACTGGTAATTTAGAGGTCAACCATTTGAATGACTCTTCTCCCTTGATATTTAGTGCCTTGAGGTCAGTAGGTAATCTAGTCGCTAATCAAAGGGAAGCCCATTACCCAGAGTTGCGAAATGCTAGAAACATCAGATTTCATGACGATACCGAGCGTGTCGATTTATCAAGTCTTGAGAGCGCAAATTTTAGAGACGACACAATTCACCTCAGAAAAGGTGTGTTATTGGACTTATCCTCATTAGAAAGTTACACACCAAACGAGATAACCATTCGTTTGCAAGGAACGAATCCTCAGCTAAAGATTGGATCTTTATCAAGAATTGGTTCGGGATCTGACAAAGGTTCACTAACAATTGAGGGTCCTCCTTCAGTTACATTAATCATCGGTGATTTAAATACTCTGGAACTGACTGATGTTGAAATCCTGACAGCTAGAAATCTCAAAGGCACAAGCATTACCGTTAATGAAGACGTTGATGAACTTATTGTTGGAGTCAATGTAACGGAGGATGCTATAAAAGAAATCAATTTAATAAATGCCGATGATTTAGAAAGATTGACACTTAAAGGAACCTACGATACTAGTTCGGGGCCAGGTACAGATATTATTCTCCCTCCGAGTATCGAAGAGATTAGCTTGGAAAATATCCACAGTGTTATTTCTCGATTTGATGCAGATCATGAAGATGCTGAAACTTATGCCTTTGATGAAGCCAAAGACAGATTGGATACAGTAGTATTGCAAGGGAAGATTCATGAAGTTGAGTTAGAGAATATTGCTGTAGAAGGAGAATTAGAGCTAGATCATACAAGCCCTGATGGTGTGCTTAGGGTAAATGCCAATGCAGAAATCACTAAGATTACATCTCCAGATTTGGATGAATTAAAGGTTTTAGAAATTCAAGGAAATCCGAAATTAGAACAAATAGATTTTTCTTCTTTAGGGAATGCCGCAACTAATTCTGTTGTAACAATTGGAGGTGCTGGTACTGATGAAGCGAATAATCTTATTGCAGAAGAAATAACTGTAGAATTGGATGAAGATGAGCAAGGGACAGGGCCAGCACGTGATGGAAGTATTATCGAAGATTCGAGCATTCCAGCAGGGATTGTCGCTCTAAAAGATTTTTTAATAGATGCATCTTCAGTATCAGTATACTATGATGAGGTAGAGGAATATCAGCCCGGAAGGTCTTCTTCTGTTATAGAGCAAAATGTTTCGATTGGTGATACTGGTGCTGCTTCTAAGTTGGTTGTCAAAGAGACTACTAACTCACAGTCAGACAATTCTGACCGTACTGGTTGGCTTTAGTAAGGGATTTATATGCTATTGTAACCACTAATTTGGAGACGTTATATCTCAGTAGGTATTTCTATTCTTGATTGACATTCTTACCATAAATTATAGGTAAGAGACTTTTGGGTTAAATTTTTAGTAATAGCATTAGAATATGTAAACTAATCGGGTTTAGAAATTTATTTAACATTTAGTTAAAATAATCGAAATTCAAATGTTTAAACTGCGGGTTTTCTATCAATGCGGATATCCATGCTGCCCATAACATCAGGGACACCGGAGCAAGTTCCTTCTTCCAAAGTTATTGCTCCCTCTCAGAGGGTTTTGGGAGTAAAGAGTGTTCATTGACGAATCAGGCAATGTCACATTGAACCTTTAAAATACCTTTAATCATTCATGGTTGTAAAGTGAAAAAGGGGTACGTCAACATAATTCTCATGTAAAGTGAGGTAAATATAGATATCGCCCATTCAAAGCGATTTCTACTCACGCATTAAGTGCAGTAGAACCAATTGGAAAAAGTATATGCCCTTACTATTTCCTAGGGCCTGTTTAAAAAACTTGATTCTTCAAACAGTTATATAGGGGCTACAGAAAGTCTCGTATATCTTTGAGATATACTTCCATTTCAGATTGCAGCTTATGGGATTGAACTTCGGCAGCCCGAGCAAAGTCTGAGCCATTTGACTTGTAGATAATACCCCGTGAGGAATTGACTAATAAGCCACATTGTTCGTTTAACCCAAAACGAACCACCTCTGAAAGATTACCACCTTGAGCACCGATTCCAGGAACTAATAAAAAAGTATTTGGGACAAGGCTTCTCACAAGTTTTAAGTACTCGGCTTTTGTAGCACCCACTACATACCAAATTCGATCTGAATTAGACCAGGTTTGACTATTTTGAATGACCTGTGCAAACCATGTATTTTTACCTTCGCCTAGTAATTGAAAATCCTGAGCACCTAAATTAGAAGTTAATCCCAACAGAATAACGTGTTTATTTTTATAGGCTAAAAATGGAGATATTGAATCTCTACCCATATAGGGTGATAAGGTCACTGCATCAAAATTGAGGACTTCAAAAAAAGCTTTGGCATATCGTTCGGAAGAAGTCCCAATGTCTCCTCTTTTTGCATCAGCAATTGTAAAGAGTTCAGGGTATGTTGAATTGATATAGTCCATTATCTGTTCAAGGACTCCCCATCCCTTAGCACCATATGCTTCAAAAAATGCCAAATTGGGTTTATAAGCAATAGAATATGCTGAAGTGGCATCAATTATGTCTTTTGAAAACGAAAAAAGAGAATCAATATTTTTTTTAAATGGACTCGGTAGTCGGTCAATATCAAGGTCCAAGCCTATACAGAGGAATGATTTTTTAACCCTGATTTGCTGGATTAAATCAGAGTGCCTCATGAAAAGAGATCGTCATTTTGAAGTAAATCTCTACTTTGATGTAGCTTAAGTTTCTCAACTAATTTTTCTATATCTCCATCAAGAATATTGGACAGTTCATACAATGTCAGCCCGATTCGATGATCCGTAACCCGACTCTGGGGGTAATTGTAAGTCCTGATTTTTTCTGAACGATCACCACTGACAACCAGTGAATTTCTCTTTTCAGATTCCTCATTTTGTCGCTTTTTTAGTTCGTGTTCATAGAGTCTTGAACGTAATACGACTAGGGCTTTTTCTTTATTCTTATGTTGGGATTTTTGATCTTGGCATTGGGCTACAATTCCGGTTGGTTCATGAGTGAGACGAACAGCCGAATAGGTTGTATTGACCGATTGACCGCCTGGTCCTGATGAGCAGAAATAATCAACGCGAACCTCGTTCATATTAACTTTAATATCAAGTTCTTCTGCTTGGGGTAATACCATTACAGTAGCTGCTGAGGTATGAACCCTGCCTTGAGTTTCTGTCTTGGGCACTCTTTGAACCCGATGTACCCCAGATTCAAATTTTAGGTGGCCGTAAACATCAGTGCCATTAACCTCAAATATCACTTCTTTGAAACCGCCAGCACTACCCTCATGAGCATCAATTAAAGATATCTCCCATTTTTTTGACTGACAATACTTGGTATACATCCTAAATAAGTCCCCGGCGAATAAACTAGCCTCATCCCCTCCAGTTCCAGCTCTTATTTCAACCATAACATTTTTAGCATCTTGGGGATCTTTGGGAATTAGTAGTAGTCTTATTTCTTTTTCTATTTCAGGTATTCTTGATTCTAGGCTATCATGTTCTTGCTGAGCCATCAATAACAGTTCATGGTCTGATTCGTCTTTTAAAATCTGTTTGGCTTCTTGAAAGTCTTGCAACAAAGTTTTGTATTCCTGCAATTTGAATATCTTGGTTTCTAGTTCTTTATACTCTTTGAGTAATTCAGAATATCTTATGTGATTTGAAATTAAGTCTGGTTGTATTATTAAATCACTTATTTCATCATATCTCTGCTGAAATAGATTGAGATTTTCTAACATATCCTTTTATTATATACCGAATGGAATTCTTTTCTCTAACTGAAAACCAAAAAGTTCTAGATGCAAATTTAAACCTTAAAAATCTAAGGGTATGAAACAATTCCTTGGGAAGTACGAATCTCAAGACCTCTATTGTCGCGAGATTCAACCCTTCCAATAATTTTTGCTTCTATTGAAAAGCTTTTGGATATTTCGATAATGTCTTGTGCGATGTGTTCATCCACATAAAATTCCAATCGATGACCCATATTGAATACCTGGTACATTTCACTCAAAGGGGTGTTTGATGTTTGTCGAATCAACTCAAAGATTTTTGGTGGTTGAAACAGATTGTCTTTGATAATAAATAGGTTATCAATAAAATTGAGCACTTTGATTTGTCCACCGCCAGTGCAGTGAATCATGCCATAGATTTTTTTGTAATCAACCTGCTTTAAAATGGTTTTGACAACCGGCAAATAAGTTCTGGTCGGACTGAGTACAAACTTTCCAATATCTGAATTGTAATCTTCCAAAGAATCAGTCAAAAAATAGTCACCGGTGTAGGTTAGTTCCTCGGGTATTGATGAATCAAAACTCTCTGGATACTTCTTTTTAACTTTCTGATTAAACAAGTCATGACGTGCAGAAGTCAATCCATTGCAACCAATCCCGGAATTATATTGATCTTCATAATTGGCTTTACCCCAAGATGCTAGTCCGACAATTACATTACCTGATGAAATTTTGGAATTATCAATTACTTTATTTCGCTCAAGTCTACATATCATGGAAGCATCAACCACAATTGTTCTGACCAAATCTCCCAAATCAGCGGTCTCTCCTCCGCCACTATATATATCAATTCCATTATTTCTTAAATTTTCCAAAAAACACTCTGTTCCGTGGATTATCGCTTTTATAACTTCTGAAGGTATTTTTTTTTGATTTCTACCAATAGTTGAGGAAACGACCAAATTTTCAATCGCTCCAACACACATTAAATCGTCGGTGTTCATTACTATCGCATCTTGGGCAATACCTTCCCATACCGATAGGTCACCTGTCTCTTTCCAATAGACATACGCAAGAGCTGATTTGGTTCCCGAACCATCGGCATGCATCAATAGACAATGTTCTCTAGAGCCAGTGATAAAATCCGGTAGGACTTTGCAAAATGCTTTTGGGAATAGTCCCTTGCCTATATTCTGAATGGCACTGTGGACATCTTTTTTCGAAGAAGATACCCCTCTTTGTAAATACCTGTCCATTATGGGTAAAAAATTATCATATTGTTAAAAAAATTGGAAATAATACACTACTCTTTCAAAATGAATTTTAATCCAGCAAATCCCTAATGTAAATATTAGTCCGTATGACTTAGATTTGTCAAAAGTATAATTTAGAAAATTAGAATCAACATTTTAACAACTTTTTATGATTAAATCAAAATTAGAGTACATCTGGTTAGATGGTTATCTTCCCACACCAAATCTTCGTGGTAAAACCAAAATCATTGAAGATTTTAGTGGAAAATTGGAAGATTGTCCCCTATGGGCATTTGATGGATCCTCAACCCGGCAGGCTACGGGAGATGATTCAGATTGTCTGCTTAAGCCAGTTGCTATTTTCCGCGATCCCGATCGACTAAATGGCTACTTGGTGATGAACGAGGTATTAAATGCCGATGGTACGCCTCATGCATCCAATGGACGGTCTACTATTGATGATGATGATAGTGATTTTTGGTTTGGTTTCGAGCAGGAGTATTTTCTGTGGGATACCGAAACAAATTTGCCTTTGGGTTTTCCTAGAGATCAAACTCCTCAGGGGCAATTTTATTGTTCCGTTGGGGCAAAAAATGCTTTTGGCAGGAAAATCATTGAAGAGCATCTTGACCAATGTCTTGCGGCCGGGATCAATATCGAAGGTATTAATGGTGAAGTTGCAGCCGGACAGTGGGAATTCCAGACTTTTGCCAAAGGTGCAGCACAGGCTGGAGATGAAACCTGGGTTGCTAGATACCTATTAGAACGGATAGGAGAGAAATATAGTGTTGCCATCAATTGGCATCCCAAGCCACTCGGTGATACTGATTGGAATGGATCAGGTATGCATGCTAATTTTTCTAATACTACATTGAGAACTTGTGGAGAAGAGGCCATTTATAGGAAAATTTGTGAAGGTTTCAGACCACTTGTTAAAGAGCATATCGAACTGTACGGACATGATAATGATAAGAGATTGACAGGTGACCATGAGACCCAATCTATAGATGAATTTAGTTATGGCATTTCTGATCGAGGTGCCTCAATTCGAATTCCTGTAATGACAGTTAAAAGTGGATGGAAAGGTTGGTTAGAAGACAGAAGACCTGCATCTAATGGAGATCCTTACAAGATTGCATCAAGAATTATCAAAACAGTCAAGGGAATTGAAGTTTAAATTTGACCTCCTAATGATTTTAAATACAAACCGCTTATTTTGAGCGGTTTTTTTATTTAAGAATAAAGTAGAAATAACCAAAATAAAATATCAGCAGAATCGATCCCTCTAGGCGTCCTAAGGTTAATTTTTTCCCTACCCAAAAGAGGAGTGGATAAAGCATTAGAGACAATCCTACCATAAAAATCACATCTCTTAGAAAATCAATTCGATCCTCATTGGGTATAGCAAATTCTGATATGGTTGAGGCCAAGCCCATAACTACTAGGAGGTTAAATATATTGGAACCGAAAATATTTCCGATAGATATCCCAGCCTCTTTTTTACTCAAGGCTACTAATGAAGCAGCTAGTTCTGGGAGTGAGGTACTAATTGCCACAACCGATAATCCCATTATTCTCTGAGAAATTCCTAAGTCAATTGAAATTGTATTTACTGCTTTTACCAGAACCTCTGAACCCAACCATAGACAAATGCCAGATACTATAACCAGCCCGATTATTTTATAATTATTTTTGATGGATACAACTTGTGTAGATTCAATTCCGACAACCGAAGTTTGGTGTTTTACCAGATAGTAAATAGTAACAAAAGCCAATCCACATAGGATGATACCTTCAACCCGTACGAGGTTTCCATTGTACAATAATAGACCTGCAAAAATCACGCTGACAGTTACCATAACCATCCAGAGATTCTGAATTTCTGATTTCAGGGAAATTGACATTCCAACTATCAAAACCCCAAGAATAAGTCCCACATTTGAAATATTTGAACCGATTATATTGCTCAAAGCCAAAGTGGACAATTGGCTTTGGTTTGCATTCAACACTACGGCTAGTTCTGGGGCAGAAGTAACGAATGAAACTAATGTTACCCCAATTATAACTCTTGGTATTTTAAATTTCTCGGCTAGGGATACTCCGCCTCTGCAGAGCCATTCACCTCCTTTATAGAGCAATACTACGCCACAAACGATGGCTATTATATTTTGAAACATACGCCTTACAATATACTATAACTAGTGTCACTAAAATTTTCCTTGTGTAATCTTTAGTAATTTTGTCTTCTCTCTTTTAGGCCTCGTAGCATAATTGAATAGTGCACTTGATTACGGATCAAGAGGTTGCAGGTTTGAGTCCTGCCGAGGTCACTGTCAGATGATAATCTTTTAGAGATAAAACTTTTTATTTTTAGTTTATAGGTTGCCTTTTGTACTTTCTCTGATAAAATATAAGCTGCATTTGCTCTCCTCCTAAAATTGCATTGGTGACTTGAATCTGCAGTAAAGATTACAACTATGAAAATACTAGACACATTTTCTATGCGAATGTATCACAATTTACTGATGGTAATTCCAAATTATCAGAATACTCCAGACAAATTAAAAGAGTATCCATGAAGGTATCGAAACGACATATGTTTACTGATAAATTATCTTGATAAGATGAGTTTGTGTATCTGGTACGTTATAAATCACAGAAGACTCATATGAACCATAAAGATAGATTTGATTATTTATTTCGAGGCTTCTAGGCTTATTTAAAAAACCTAAAAAAGCATACTTAATGTCGCTTATAAAACTTGGAAATTCATATTCCTTTTTCCATTCAAAGCCATTTATGGAAGAGTATAAAATCGACTTAAATTCACTATTAATAATACTATTAACCACAATCATAATCCGGTCTTTGTAAATAAAAGGTCTTAAGTCAGATACATTTGAATTTGCATAATCTTTCCACGGCGTATCCCTAGTAACCAATTCCCAGTTTACCATATCTTCACTTTTTATAACACTAGTAAGAGGCTCAAAAGAAGAAGCTAATTGACCGCAAATAATGAAGTACTCATTTTCGAGCTTTATGATATGATGTTTTTGAATTCCTTGATTACTATTTGTAGTTCCTAACAAATCATCACTAATTTCTCCGACTTCAGTCCAATTAATTCCATCATTGGATTCCCATATATCTTGATATAAAACCCAGTTAGTTGTTGTATGACCTCCAACTAAATATAATTTGTCATTATGTACTTTTATTGCCATTGAACTCCTTGATTGCCAGGGACCATGTTCTGTCACTCTTTCCCATGTAATTCCGTCAATGGTATTCCAAATATCATTTAAAGTTTGGATATTATCTAATCCTCCGATTAACCATAGCTTATTTTGAAAAACAAAAAGATTAAAGCTCCCTCTTTTGCTCCAAGAGGCATTATTGGTTGCTTGTGTCCAACTTACACCATCTGTGCTATTCCATATATCATTAAAAAAGGTACTGTCCCCCAATTTAGGAGTCTTGCCTCCCATAAACCAATATTGCCCGTTGAATTCAATCATTTCTGCATTATTACGAGCAGGTAAATTAGTGCTTACAATAAGCGTTTCTAGATTAAGGTCCGTAAGTTTTTCATTGTCGCTCTCAGTGACGAAACCGGTATCGCCATCCAAACAAGAAAAACATATTAATTGCAATAGAAAAATGACTCCAAAAATTGTTTTTAATTTCATTTCATTATTTACTTAGGCCTTTCGATTCACTCATAAAAACTGTATGAGACAATCTTACATAAAAAATTACCAATCTCCCTTCTTGTCTACAGAGAATACCTTTTTAATATTACCATCTGCAAGAGTATATTCTTTATGAATAAATTGTATAATTACCTTATCGTGACTCTCAATTAAACTACCTTTTATTTTTTCAGATATTGTTATTCTGTAGGTATCGTTTGGTAAACGTTGATTTATTGTATATCTAAAATAATTTTCTTTTTCAGACGAATATGTCAAATTTGCTGTAAAACATCCACGATACGAATTTCTGTCTAAATAAATTGTCGCTTGGATATTATCTCCATTCAACTCAGTCATAAGTTGAGCAAAACAACTAGGGGGGATTAATTTAGTGGGCTCTAATCACTTTGTTATGGAATGGGCGGAAATGAAGCAAAAATAGACGGGGTTTTCGCTTCAAAATTCCACGCCTAAATTCATCTGATAGATTCTGTTCATGTATCCATCTTGGTTTTTTATAG
>MPMN01000024.1 GCA_002238525.1 Flavobacteriaceae bacterium bin25 | reverse complement strand
ACTTCACCTTGTGGAACAAGGTATTGGCTGTAGCTGACTCGGTATGACTACAGATGTTGCACGTCCGGGAAAAATCCTTGCGTACCTGACAAGCTTTGTGTCCACATTTGACACATTTGAAGCCTTTTTTCCATTTGATCTCAGAGAGGTATTTCTTGCAATCTAAGTCCGTTTGGAAGCGTGCAGTAAACTCTAAGAGGTTTTGACCTTTAAAAATATTCATAATAGTGTGTATTTATAAGCGTCAAAGATACGAAAATATAGGCAAATATCAATAAATCTTATTAGGAAAATAATCAACAGGAATGACCTTTTGTTTATTTTGTAATCAACTATAATAGAACTTTTTATTTTCTTTTCAATGTTTCTACAACAAAGTAATTAGAGCTTATTTTTTAATGTATCTACGTCAAAGAACTTCCATATCAATAAAATGTACGACCAAAAAAATCTGGTATAGCGAAAATGATGACCTCAAAAAATTATTTTACAGTTTTGTTGAAACCTTTGAGCAACCAACTAGCATAAACCTTTGTCCCTTGATTTTAAGATTATTTTGAAAGAGATTGAAAATCATGATGAGTTTGGTTTCTACTTTTTTGGGATTTAATACACATGCTATGGATTGGCTAGGCTTGATCAATGTTCATCAATGTTCAATCGGGACCGAGATTACAATTGTCTCCACTAGACTAGGTTTAATTATGACGATACTTAGTAAAATTAGCAAATCCAAATCAGTATGACTAAGTAAAACCTTTTTACATGATTATTGAGATGCCCCAATTTTTTGCGACAATTAGTACTAAAGTTGGGATTAATGGGTTGATTCTAGGGTTTACAACAACTAAGTATCACCATCATTTTATGCGAATCTATATATCTACTACTTGAAGGTTGTAAAGCGAAGAGAATCGGAAAATCTTATTTGGTCTTTAATTTCTGTATTTTTGACAAATTATTTGAAAATCAGTTGTTATTGAAATAAATGAAGCCGATAACTAAGAAAACCTATCTTGATTGGTATTATCAGATGTTATTCTGGCGCAAGTTTGAAAATAAACTAGCCGCGGTATATATACAACAAAAAGTTAGGGGATTCTTGCATCTATACAATGGTCAAGAAGCAGTATTGGCTGGCTCATTACACGCCATGGATACCACCAAGGATAGGATGATAACCGCTTATCGCAATCATGTTCACCCTATTGGACTTGGGGCAGACCCAAGAAAAGTAATGGCCGAACTTTATGGAAAAAATACAGGGACATCACAAGGTCTCGGAGGCTCAATGCATATTTTTTCTAAAGAACATCGGTTTCATGGTGGACACGGAATCGTTGGAGGTCAAATTCCGCTTGGAACAGGTATGGCATTTGGTGATAAGTACTTTGGAAGAGATAATGTAACCCTCTGTTT
Source organism: Flavobacteriaceae bacterium bin25 (assembly GCA_002238525.1). Lineage (GTDB taxonomy): Bacteria > Bacteroidota > Bacteroidia > Flavobacteriales > Flavobacteriaceae > Bin25. Next base: position 37,073 of record MPMN01000024.1, on the reverse strand, counting down.
TCTTGGAGATGGAGCAGTTCGTCAAGGAACTTTTCATGAAAGCCTCAATTTGGCAAAATTGTGGGATTTACCAGTTGTCTACATCATCGAAAACAATGGCTATGCTATGGGAACAAATGTTGACCGAAGTTCAGCAAACCCTGATCTCTACGAATTAGGTATTGGGTATGGCATACCCTCAATGCTTTCTGATGGAATGAATCCACTCAAGGTAGCAGAATCTCTGTATCCAGCCATTGAAAATGCTAGAGAAGGTAAAGGACCTTCTTTGATCGAAATGAAAACTTATCGTTATAGAGGCCACTCTATGTCCGATGCCCAACACTACAGAACAAAACAAGAGGTAGAAGAATATCGCAAAATTGACCCCATTACACAAGTGAAAGACCTCATACTAGAAAAAAATTACGCCTCTGAGACTGAATTAAAAGAAATTGATCAGACAATAAGAAAAAAAGTCCAGGAATGTGTTGATTATTCTGAAAATTCTCCTTTCCCCGATATCTCTCTGATGTACGATGCAGTATACGAACAAGAAGATTATCCTTTTATCAAACATAAATTGTAATGGCTGAGATAATAAATATGCCTCGCCTGAGCGATACGATGGAAGAAGGCACCGTTGTCAAATGGCTAAAAAAAGTGGGCGATAAAATTCAAGAAGGTGACATTTTGGCTGAAATTGAGACAGATAAAGCCACCATGGAGTTTGAGTCGTTCAATGAAGGTACCCTATTGCATATTGGGATTCAAGAAGGTGAAAAAGCCAATGTGGATACCCTACTAGCTATCATTGGTCAAGAAAATGAAGATATTTCAACTCTCATATCAGGAAAGACAGTCACTGATTGGTCTAAATCCAATGAAAGTTCAAAGCACACAAATGAGGACGTTCAGGCGACTCCAAATACCTCCAGAGAAGAAAGTAAACCGACTATTGATTCAGACATTTTAGATAATGTACACATTGTAAAAATGCCTCAGTTGAGCGACACAATGGAAGAAGGTAAAGTGATTAAATGGATTAAAAAAGTAGGAGATCAAGTTGAAGAAGGAGAAATTTTAGCTGAGATAGAAAGTGATAAGGCAGTCATGGAATTTGAAGCTTTTGAAGCAGGTACACTTTTACACATAGGAATCAATGAAGGTGAATCTGCTCAAGTGGATAAACTATTGGCTGTTATTGGACCAAAAGATACGGATATCAGTCAGGTGTTGAAATGGCTTGATTCATCTAATGAAACTACAAAATCGATTGATGCAGTCCCAGAGAGAAAGAAAACCTCCGAAACTCCTAGACAAATTGAAACTTTGTCTATTCAAGAAACTTATTCTTCGAAAAACAGCCCGAATGATCATCAATCTGCATTAAGTCCACATGGAATTTCCACGGATTCGGATAGGATTCTGGCTTCACCTTTGGCAAAAAAATTGGCTAAGGATAAAGGAATAGCACTAAATCTGGTTAAAGGTTCTGGCACCAATGGTCGAATCATTAAAAGAGATATCGAGCATTTCAACCCTGGTACTATCCAACCGACATCCTTTACTAAAAGCTTACAAGAATCAATTATTGAAATACCAAATACCCCGATGCGCAAGGCCATTGCCAAACGCCTGTCGGCATCTAAATTTTCTGCTCCTCACTATTACCTTACTATAGAATATAATGCAGAAAATTTGGTGGACTTTAGACAGCAATACAACGCATCAGGTCAGTACAAAGTTTCGTTTAATGATATTATTCTGAAAGCAGTTGCCCACGCACTAAAGCAACATCAACAAGTTAATGCTCGCTGGGAAGACCAAAAGATTATTCAACACGAGCATGTTCATCTTGGGGTCGCCATCGGCGTAGAAGATGGTCTGGTGGTTCCAGTTATCCGTTTTGCTGATCAAAGGAAAATCCATGATCTAGGAACAATAGTAAAAGATTTTGCCCTTCGAGCTAAGGAAAAAAAACTCAAACAAAACGAAATTGAAGGAAGTACGTTTACCGTTTCAAATTTAGGTATGTTCGGTATTGAAGAATTCACTTCAATCATTAATTTACCCAATGTAGCAATTCTCTCCATCGGTGCTATCATTGAAAAACCAATAGTAAAAGACGGTCAAATAGTTATTGGTAAGACAATAAAAGTGACTTTAGCCAACGATCATAGAGTCGTTGACGGTATAACGGGATCTAAATTTTTGCAGTCATTAAAAGAATTAATTGAAAATCCGATCTCTTTGATAGTCTGATGTTTTTATTGAACAAAACAAAAATCTATTGGTTTTGAACTATATTTTGCTGCTAAATATTTTTCGATAATCATGTCCAGTATATATGTATATTTAACATTGAATGTATTCTATAATTAAAAATAGAGTTACCTTGATGTTGTTTTTCAATTGATAAGAAACTAGCATGATAGGTAAAATATGGATATTTAAGAATATACAACAAAGTTTCGTAACTAATAAATCATGTTTATTACCTCATATCTATTGATCATATGGGCGAATAATTTTGCTATAGCATATTACACCAATTCACGTGGAAACAATCCTTAAAAATATTTTCTCTCATTCAAAAGTTTTCGTTGAAAAAAATGAGCCTTTCTGGCTATTACATGATTATCTGCCCAAAGGGTCTTATCAAATCATTTCTAAATATTTAGAAAATAGAAATGTTATCATCAAAATTAAGCCTCCCAGAAGAACCAAATCAGGGGATTTCAGTGTTTGCAGAAACGAAGAAAATTTGTGCCGTATCACCATTAATGATACTGGGAATAAATATGAATTTCTAATCACTTTAGTTCACGAGATTGCCCATATGAACATATATCACAAATACAAATGGGACTATCAGAGATTAAAGCCCCATGGGCATCAATGGAAATTTGAATTCAAAAATTTAATGAAGCCATTGCTGGATAAAAATGTTTTCCCTGAGCCTCTTTGGAGTGTTTTGTCTAACCATATGGTAAATCCAAAAGCCTCTACTTCTACAGATGTCTTATTGATAAAAACACTTAGAAAATACGCTCCTCAAACTGATCAGCAAAGTGTTCAGGAATTATCTGAAGGAGACGTCTTCTTATTTAAAAACGGTAATCAATACACAAGAGGACGAAAAAGGATTAAAAGGATTGAGTGTACTGAAATTTCCACTGGTAAAAAGTATTTATTTCATCCTGAAGCACTTGTTGTATCTGTATGACCCAAAGTCAGCATCACTATTTGGTGGTAATGGCTGGAGGGTCAGGCACGAGGCTTTGGCCCCTGAGTAGAGAATCCAAACCCAAGCAATTTTTAAAATTATCGGGTGGAAATAAAACGATGATTCAGGAAACTCTTGATCGAGTAAGAGAATTATTCCCTTTAGGAAATATCTACATTCTGACCAATCAGAAATACCGCCAATTGGTGGTCGAACAAGTCGGTGATCAGTTTAATGAAGATCAAATCGTTTTGGAACCCTCAAAAAGAAATACTGCACCGTGTTTGTTGTTGGCTACCTTAAAGATTTACAAAAGAGACCCAAAAGCCAAAATCGTTGTGCTTCCAAGTGATCATTTGATTACTAACAACCAGGAATTCATCAATGATATTCAGTTTGCCTTGTCTCAGGCTGATAAAAAACGACTCATCACATTTGGTATCAAACCACACTATCCTAGTACAGATTATGGCTATATTGAAGTAAAGAAATCTGTCAGATTTACAAAAGTTGTACAATTTACCGAAAAGCCTAATTTTCAAATTGCCTCAAATTACCTCAAAAAGAAAAATCATCTTTGGAATGCCGGAATATTTGTGTGGAAAGCTGATGCATTCTTAGAAGAATTTACCCATTGGCAACCCCGAATGTATGGAAAACTTTTCAAAGGGAATGATTTTCTGAATACGGAAAAAGAGGACGCTTTTCTGAAGAGAGAATATCCATTGGTTGAAGACATCTCTATTGATTACGCCCTATTGGAGCAATCCAAGAATGTTTATGTACTGAGATCTAATTTTGATTGGACCGATTTAGGAAGCTGGAAATCGGTTTATGATATTTTGGAAAAAGACTGGGATTCTAATGTTTTAATCGCTCAAAATGGACACCTATCAGAAAGCAGTAATTCGTTGGTAAGAGTAGAAGGCAATAAAAAGGTAATCGCTAGCGGACTTGATGATTTTATTGTCATTGATACTCCTGATGGATTATTGATTAGTCCGAAAGAAAACCTTGATAGCCTACGAAGATTACTGCAATAGAGCATTATTGACCAGGAAAAATGCAGAATCAGTCAATGTCAGGAGGTTTCTGATTTACATATTTACCCAACTCCCTAAACACTTTATTTGAATAGAGGAAATCTTTAACATCTTTGGTAGAAGAGGTCATGATTTCATATTTAGTACCCTCCCAATTTTTAATTCCATGTTTTAGAAATATGATGTTTTCACCTATTTCCAAGACTGAATTCATATCATGGGTGTTGATGATGGTTGTAATCTGGTATTCATGGGTAATTTCAGCAATTAGATTGTCAATCAACATAGCCGTGTAGGGATCCAACCCAGAATTAGGTTCATCACAAAAGAGGTATTTTGGTTTCATCACTACAGCTCGAGCAATGGCAACTCGTTTCTGCATCCCACCGGACAGTTCGTTGGGTAACTTTTTATTGTTGTTGTGGAGATTTACCCTTTGGATAATACTTTCGGTCATATCCATTATCTCTTGTCTTGACCTTGTGGTATGCATTCGGAGAGGGAATGCAATATTTTCTTCTACGGTCATGGAATCAAAAAGTGCGCTACCTTGAAAGACCATTCCCATCTGACCTCTAAGTTTAATCAGGCTATCACTATCTAAATCTTTCAACCGTCCATTTTCATAGATGATATCTCCAGAATCTATGGAGTGAAGCCCAAGCATACATTTTATCAATACTGTTTTTCCTGAACCTGATTCGCCTATTATGAGATTGGTTTTCCCAACATGAAATTCAGCATCAATATTCCTCAGGACATAGGTTCCGTCAAACTGTTTGTAAAGTTTTTCAATTTGTATCATCAAGTAAGCATCAATTGGGTAAGAAAATAATTTACCACGATAATCACAGTCGAAGTCCATATGAATGAAACCGTGCTTGCTTTTCCTACTTGCAGTGATCCTCCTTTGAGGAAATAACCGTGATATGCTGGTATGGTGGCTAAAAGAAAAGCGAAAACCCCTGTTTTGATGTATGCATAAATGACATGGTAGGTTCGAAAATCTGATGTTACTCCTGCAAGAAAATCTGATGAGGTCCCAAAGCCGCCATATACGGCCGCCAAATATCCTCCGTAGATACCAAATGCCATAGAGAAGGTAATTAAAATGGGGTAAATCATCATGGCGACAATTTTCGGAAAAATCAAATAGTTGTAGGTATTTACACCCATTATCTCGAGTGCATCAATCTGTTCAGTAACTCGCATTGTGCCAATAGAAGAAGTGATATATGATCCAACCTTTCCGGCCATGATGATTGAAATAAGGGTAGGAGAAAATTCCAAAATAATAGATTGTCTTGTAGCAAAACCTACAATCTCCTTTGGAATTAATGGACTTTCAACATTTAATGCTGTTTGAATGGTCACGACTCCTCCAACAAAAAATGAAAGAAAGATCACAGTTCCCATAGATCCAATGATCAAGGTATCGATATCTCTTAAAATTAGTTGACGTTGTATAGACCAGGGGGTAAACTGTCCAAAAACTTTATAAAGCATGATAAAGTATGCTCCCACATGGTTTAGGATTTTCATATGGCCAAAATTAGAAATAATACAACTTCACTAAAGAATTAATCTATGAAAACAACCTTGATTGAAGAAAAAGTCATTATTGGTTCCTTTAGCATTTCACCTTCTGTTACAATTTTGTCCGAAAATCACAAAACTTGCTTAGAAAAACTTTCGCAAAAAAGTAACCTCCCATATGGATTGGAAATAGTGAACCTCCATTTACTCGTTTCAATTTTGTGTTATTTGAAATTTAAAAAGAGAAAATTGCCCAATATCTTAAATCATGGAAAATTTCTAGTCAGATTCCATATAAGATTCTACTGGGGGACAGGTGCATACTAGATTTCTATCACCAAAGGCATCGTTGATACGCTGAATAGGAGGCCAGTATTTTTTTGTTTTTGAACCTGTTGGAAAGGCTGCTTTAGATCGTGAATAAGACCGATTCCAATGATCAGAAGCAATCATTTCGATAGTATGAGGGGCTGATTTCAAAATCTCCCTATCTGATTCATCAGCTGAAGTTATTTCTTTATAAATAGAAATCAATGCATCGCAAAATCTATCAATTTCTTGAAGATTCTCACTTTCTGTGGGTTCAATCATCAGAGTCCCAGGAATTGGAAACGAAAGGGTTGGACAGTGAAATCCATAGTCCATCAATCTTTTGGCTATATCGGATGCATCAATATTATGGTGTTTGAAATTTCGACAATCAATAATCAGCTCATGACCAACTCTTCCAAGTTCACCTGTAAAGACTATGGGATAGTATTTTTTTAGTCGATGCTGGATATAATTCGCATTCAGAATGGCTATTTCACTACAATTTTTTAAAGAGTTGGAAAGCATTCTGATATAACCGTATGAAATCAAACAAACTAATGGAGAACCATAGGGTGCAGCAGAAATATTAATTTGGGAAGAAAGACCTTTGGCGTTGTCATCGAAGGAAGTGTCAGGAAGGAATGGAGCCAGATGTTTGGCAACACAAATAGGTCCAACGCCCGGTCCACCACCTCCATGTGGGATAGCAAAAGTCTTATGTAAGTTGAGATGACAAACATCAGTCCCAATAATTGCAGGACTGGTTAATCCTACCTGCGCATTCATATTGGCACCGTCCATATATACCTGTCCTCCACAGTGGTGAATAAGTTGTGTGATTGCCTTGATGTTTGATCCAAAAACACCGTGCGTTGAGGGGTAAGTAATCATGATGGCAGCCAGTACATCTTTATGTTGCTGGGCTTTGGTTTGGAGATCATTCCAATCAATTTCCCCTTTGGGATCAGATTTTACCACCACCACTTTCAATCCGGCCATGACCGCAGAGGCTGCATTAGTGCCATGAGCTGAGTTAGGTATGAGACAAATTTTTCTATGTGATTGACCGATACTTTCCAGGTAGGCTTTGATTACCAGCAGTCCAGCGTATTCTCCCTGAGCTCCAGAATTTGGTTGGAGAGAAGTGGCATGAAATCCAGTGATTTCCGATAACAGGTTCTCTAGGTGATTCAAAACTTGGTGATATCCTAGTGCTTGATTTTTGGGGACAAAAGGATGTAGGTCGGTCCAGTATCTATTGCTCAGCGGTAATAATTGAACTGCCGAATTCAATTTCATGGTACACGAACCGAGTGCAATCATTGAACTCGTGAGGCTCAAATCTTTGTTTTCCAAAGATTTTATATACCGCATTAGGGAGGTTTCGCTGTGGTAAGAATTGAAAATAGGATGCTGTAAAAAAGGTTTTTTTCTAATGAAACTGTGGGGTATGGATCCTATAAACGACTCTTTGGACAGCAAAATTTGACCTTTAGAATGCTCAAAAACTTCAATTATATCTTGAATATCAATTTCAGATGTTGTTTCGTTAATTGAAATACACACCGTTTTGTTATCTGCATACCAAAAATTCATCCCTTTTTTTTCGGCAAAAGGTTTAATCTTTTGACTGTTTGCTCTTAGTTGAAGGGTATCAAAGAAAAAAGGATTGGTTTGCTGGTAACCAATTTCTTTGAGTTTTTTGGATAACAAAAGAGCTCTTTGATTGATTTTGTAGGCAATATCTTTCAATCCTTTGGGGCCATGATAAACCCCATACATTGAGGCCATTACTGCCAATAGGACTTGGGCAGTACAAATATTCGAGGTGGCTCTATCTCTTTTGATGTGTTGCTCTCGAGTTTGCAAGGCCATTCTGTAGGCTATTTGACCACTATTGTCTTTGGACACCCCGATAATCCGACCGGGCAGGTAACGCTTGTATTTGCTCAGGGTTGAAAAATAAGCAGCATGTGGACCTCCATAGCCCAAAGGAATACCAAATCTTTGGGTTGTTCCTACTACTAAATCTACCCCAAAACAGCCTGGAGGTTCAAGTATAGCAAGAGATAACAAATCTGCAGCGACTACAGTTGCTAAGTGAAATTGGGAAGTTTTTTCAACAAAGTTTGACAGATTAGGAATTGCTCCTTTTTTTCCAGGGTATTGAACTAGTGCGCCGAAAAAGGAGTGGTCAAAATCAAATGTTTCGAAGTTATCAATAACAATATTTATGTTTAGTGGTTTGGCTCTTGTTTTTAGGACTTTGACGGTTTGAGAAAGCACGTTAGAGTCGACAAAAAAACAATTGGCGTTAGATTGTTTTTTTTCTCTGGAACGGGTTTCTAAAAGCAGTCTCATAGCCTCAGCAGCCGCTGTGGCTTCGTCCAAAAGGGAGGCATTGGCAATTTCCATCCCAGTCAATTCGATAACCATGGTTTGAAAATTCAACAGTGCTTCGAGGCGACCTTGAGAAATTTCTGATTGATAGGGAGTATATGCAGTATACCATCCTGGATTTTCAAAGATATTTCGTTGGATAACCCCAGGTAAATTGGTTGGATGGTATCCAAGTCCGATATAGTTTCGAAAGACCTTATTTTTAAGAGATAAATGATGCATCAAATCAGTAAATTCAGATTCCGAAATAGGCTCTGGAAGATCTAGTTTTTGGTCATTACGGATTGATTCCGGAATTACTTGTTTAATCAATTGGTCTATAGAATCAAGGCCAAGTTTATGGAGCATTGTTTTGATTTCTTCTTGATTTGGACCAATATGTCTTTGGGCGAAAGAGTTTGATTCCATAAGGTTTTAACTACACTAAAAGTTAAGAAATAATTTTGATAAAAGTAATTTAAAGATTAGTTTCTCGTGTTGATAAGAATTAATCAATAAAAGACTTTCTGTTGATGTATAATTCCTTAAAATCTTACTATATATTTTGATTTTTAACAAATTCAGAATAAAATATCATCCATTGAGATTTCTTGGAATAGGGGTCTCTACAAATAAAAGCTTTAGCAGGCATCTCAATTTGTGCGAATATTAAGTAAATTTGATGCATTGTGCTACTAAAGTTGTGAATATTATAAAAAATAGGTGCCCATATTATCCAGCATCATTGCTCCTCTGGGTATTGTTGTTTGTATTGTACTCTAATTGTTTTTCTGAGAAAAAACTAGATTATCAAATTATTTCAGCAGAAAAGTTTAAAGAATTAATTGATGAGGGTCATCCTTTAATTGATGTAAGAAGACCAGAGGAATTTGAAAGTGGATCAATACCTGGTGCGGTTAATTTCAATGTTTTGGATTCAAATTTCGCACAAAAAATTGATACTCTTGATAGGTCAAAACTATATTTGATACATTGTCGATCAGGTAAAAGAAGTGGTCGAGCTGCAGAAATCATGATTGAATTAGGTTTTAAAAAAATCTATGATCTCCAAGGGGGTTATCTTAATTGGGTCTCTCGTGATTCAATTGCGGAGTAACTAAATTCTTTTTAGTCAATTTAATGTGCCAATTAGCCTGTATACCGGCTCCATTCTCAAAGCGAATATGTAAATCTCAAAAATAAAATTAATGTATCCTTGTTTCTTAAAAACTTTTTTTGAATAAAATAAAATGAACAAGACACCAGAAACTTCCCAAGATGCCAAACCATTTATTAAAATGGAAAAGAAGGAGCGCACCATTGATGATATCCTACAACGATATAGGAAAAACGCCCAAAGCAATGTTCATTTGGGTATGCAATTCGAACGTCTTATACAGGGTTATTTAAAAACGGATAAACTTTATGCCAATAAATTCAAAGAAGTCTGGGTTTGGAGTGAATTCCCCTTCAAAACAGAATTTAGCGGTGGACATGATTTAGGCATAGATTTGGTAGGTTTAACTAATGCAGGAGATTACGCTGCTATCCAATGCAAGTGCTATCAAGAGGATAAGCAAATAAACAAACCTGATGTAGACTCTTTTCTTTCTGCTTCAGAACAAATTGTTCAACTAGAAGGAGCAGAAATCAAATTTAAGGAGAGGTTTTGGATAGACACTACTACGAAGTCTTGGTCTACGAACATCCATATAATCATTGATAATTTAAAAAACTTCCAGAGAATCAATCTTAATGATTTAAGGAACCCCAATATTCAATGGGGAGAGATAGAGAGGGGATTAATGGGAGATAAAGCCCGAAAAAAACCTTTTGAAGCCAAACCATACCAGCAAAAGGCTATAGATGAGGTGTTGCAGAAATTCTGTGCATTTTCTTCATATGATTCCGAACCTACTCCTGATATTGAAGAAGAAGTAGAATACATTGAAGACGAAGAAACAACTGAACAACCCTCTGAGAGGGAACAGCCCCGACAATACAAAAGAGGCAAACTAATCATGGCTTGTGGTACAGGCAAGACTTTTACTGCCCTAAGGATTGCAGAAAAAATCAAAGAATCTATCTATTCCAATCAGGAAGAAAAACATAACAAACAACCTATTATTTTATTTTTGGTTCCTTCCATCTCTTTAATATCGCAAGTATTGAAAGAATGGAATAACCAGACCAAGATGGAAACTTTTCAATCCATCGTGGTCTGTTCGGATAAGAGAGCCGATATAACAAAAAAGCGAACAAGAAATGATGAGATAGAAGATAGCATCACTACTATAGGGTATCCTGTATCTACTGATATTGATGATATTAAAAAAAGATTTGCGGAAGCATTGGAGAGACAAGAAAAAGAAGAAGGGATAATCGCTGTTTTCTCTACTTATCAATCCATCGAGGTTCTTTCCAAAGCACAAAAAGAATTCAATGAATTGCATAGAGACAATGAGTTTGTTTTTGACTTAACTATTTGTGATGAGGCACATCGTACCACAGGACAAAAACAAAAAGGAAAGAAAGATAAGTATTTTACTATGGTTCATGATGATGAGTATATACAAACCCATAGGAGATTGTATATGACTGCCACACCAAGAATTTACAAAGATGAAGTAAAGAAGAATTCAAAAAAACAAGATATACTTCTTTATTCTATGGATGATGAAGATATTTATGGGGAAGTTTTCCACAAGTTTGATTTTGGAGATGCTTTGAAACTAAAAGAATTAACCCCTTATGATATTTTGGTCTTGGACACCAAAAAAGAGGAGTTAAACTTAGAGAGGTTCATGCATGAGAGGCTAAGAAAAAAAGATGATAAGAAAATCACTTTGGATAAGATGATTGGGGTAATCAATGCTTTGTCTAAACGGCTTGTTTATCCTCACCAGGCGAAATTTGACCCGAAACCCATGAGAAAAGTTGTGGTGTTCTGTTCTCGCATCGACGATTCCGAAGCCATAGCTGAATCCTTTGAAATTATTTCCAAATTATATGCCGAGCAACAAAATACAAAAACTTTAAATTCTTCTAATGGCAAAAACTCCTTTAGAGAAACCAAGAAAGTGCTGAGGGTAGAAGCCAGACATATCGATGGTACCATGAAAGCCAATGAACGGATAGAAAATCTGAAGTGGTTGGATACTTTAAACGAAGAAGAAGAAACCATCAGGATGCTTACCAATGTCCGTTGTCTATCCGAAGGAGTTGATGTCCCTTCCTTAGATGCTTGTGTTTTTATGTCTACCAGACATAGCCATGTTGATGTAGTTCAATCCGTAGGGCGGGTGATGAGAATAGCAAAAGATAAAAAATATGGCTATATTCTCCTTCCTATTGTGGTAGAACCAGGTGAAGACCCCGCCCAAACCATAAAGAATAAAGAGGAATGGAAAACTGTATGGAGTGTGATAGGTGCTTTATGTGCCCATGATAGAAGTTTGTATAACGAAATTAATCGAGTGAATCTGACCAGAGGTTTAAAAGAGAAAGATGATAGCAAACCTATCATAAGTTTGGATGATTCCAGATTAAGAGATAAACTGAATGTAGTAACAACAGGGGGTACTGAACCGCTTGATGAAGACGAAAAAGAGAAAAATAAGTACGATATGGAAGACCAGCTATATCGGATAAATAAAGACAGAGCCCAAAAGATGACTGCCGAATTGTTTGGTGTTATGCTCAATAAATATGGTAGGAGCGGACATTGGAAGCAATGGGGCGAGGATGTCGGAAAGATAGCCGAAAAACAAATCAGAAAAATCCGTGTCCTATTAAAAAAAGACGAAGAGTCTAAAATTGCATTTAAAAAATTCCATTCCGGAATAAAAAAGAGCGTATCCTCAAAAATAAAAATAGAACAAGCCATTGAGATGCTCGGACAACATCTTATAAGCAAACCTATTTTTGATGCTTTGTTCGGAGGTTATTCCTTTACGAAAAACAATCCTATATCCATCGCTCTGGAAGACATCGTAGAGGTTTTGGAACGGAAAGGAAAAATAAATAGTTCTCCACAGATGCGACTTTTTTATAAGGACGCAAAAGAAAAAATCGGAAGTATGGCCACTGCGAAAGAACAGCAGGAACTGATTCGCATACTATACGATAATTTCTTTGCCGGAGCATTTAAACTGGAATCCGAGAAAAATGGGATTATCTATACCCCTGTGGAAGTAGTTGATTTTATTATTCATTCGGTCAATCATGTATTAAGAAAACATTTCAATAAAGAAATATCCGATGAAAATATTTCGATCTTAGACCCTTTTACAGGAACAGGAACTTTTATTACCCGATTATTACATAGAGACAATGGATTGTTTAAAAACGATCAAATCCTTAAAAAGAAATACACTCAGGATTTATGGGCAAATGAGATCATGCTATTGGCATATTACATTGCTACCGTCAATATCGAAATAGCATACCATGAAGCCACCGAAGACCCCGATGATGGCATAGGGAAAGAAAACTTTTTGCATTACCAGAGAATCCTACTTACGGATACCTTTGAGATGATAGAACAGCCCGAATACTTTGACCAAAAAGGATTGAAAGATAATTCTGAAAGAGCCAGAGAACAGAAAGATGTCAAGATACAAGTTATCATAGGAAATCCGCCTTATTCGGCAGGTCAGAAATCCGCTAATGATGATGCACAAAATGAACGTCATTCTAAATTGGAGGGTAGAATAAGAGAGAAGTATGCTAAAAAAAGCACGACTACGAACAATAGATCTTTATATGACTCCTATATAAAAGCCTATAGATGGGCAACAGATAGAATAGATGAAAAAGATGGTGGGGTGATTGGCTTTGTGACTAATGGAGGCTGGCTGGATAGTGTCAGTGGCAGTGGATTTAGGAGGTGTATAGAAGAGGAATTTAGTAATGTATACGTCTTGAATCTTAGGGGGGGGGTAAGAGGAAAATCGAAAGAAGATGCCAAGAAAACAGGGCAAAATATATTTCCTATTATAACTGACGTTACTATCGTTCTATTAGTAAAACAACCTAATTATATAGGTAAAGCCAATGTCTATTATCATGATATTGGGGATTATTTAAGCAAAAAAGATAAATTGAATGAAATCAAGGAATTCAAAAGCATTGAACATGTTCCTTTTCAGGAAATAAATAGAGATCAGTATGGAGATTGGTTGAATCTACGAAAAGAAATGCCGGAAACTTTTATCCCAATTGAACCCACAAAGAAATTTCAAGAGACTTCAGAGTCTTTTTATACGACTTATTCTTGTGGAGCTCAAACTAATCGAGATGTTTGGGTTTATAATTTTAGTAAAAATGAATTAGCTTCTAATGTAAATAGTGCTATTGATTTTTACAATGAAGAAGTAGATAGATATAATCAAAGGGTAAATAGAAGTATTTCAGCAAAAAAGTTCATTGATAGAAATGATAAAAAGTTCAAATGGACTTCTGATATCATAAGCAGGTTAAAAAAAAGTGAAAAAATTGATTTCGATCCTAATAATATAATAGTTAGTAATTATAGACCATTCTGTAAGCAGAAATTTTATTTCAATAAATATCTAAACTATAGACATTATCAGAACAACCGTTTGTTTCCTATCCATCACGAAAACAAAGTCATTGCAATTCCAGGAAAATCTAATAAAAAGGGATTTTCTTGTTTGATTTCAAATTGCATTCCTGATTTAGGAATAATGAGTGCAAGTCAATGTTTCCCCTTGTATTACTATGAAAAATCAGAAGAAGAAACTCCCATATTCCATTTGGATAAAACTTCCGATAGTGAACCGGGTACAAAAGACCAATACACCAGAAAGGATGCCATTTCGGATTACATACTTCAAAAGGCAAGAAATCAGTACAATTCTCAGGTGACGCGCCTGGAAGAGAACATCACCAAAGAAGATGTTTTCTACTATGTCTATGGATTTCTCCATTGTCCCGAATATAGGGAGACTTATCAGAATGATTTGAGCAAAAATTTACCTCGAATTCCATTGGTAGAAGAGAAAGAGGATTTTTGGTCTTTTTCTAAGATAGGAAGGAAATTGGCAGACTTGCACCTAAACTATGAATCTATACCTCCTCACCCTGAGGTGTTGGTTGTTGGAGAGTTGAAAGAAAATGCATATGATTTGAGGTCGAGTGAAATCTTTTATAAGGTTAGAAAAATAAATTTCAGAAAGGACAAAGAATTAAAATCTTCAAACAACAAACAAGGATTGGATAAATCCACTATTATTTACAACGGAAATATAACCATCAAAAACATTCCATTAAAAGTTTATGATTATGTGGTCAATGGGAAATCAGCTATAGAGTGGATTATGGATAGATACCAGATAAGAACACATAAAGATTCCGGTATAACCAACGACCCTAACGATTGGGCAAGAGAAACAAACAAACCAAGATACATTCTGGATTTACTTTTGTCGGTCATCCATTTATCTGTAAAGACATTGGATTTGGCGGAAAAATTGCCAGTTGATGCGATTGTTCCAGTCAATGCGACTGTGCCGAAGGTGGAGTAAGTCAATTCTTTATTCAATGTGTCAATGAACCTCTATCCCGACTCCATTTTCAAAGCGAATATTTTATTAATTAAAACTCAAAAAACTTAAAAAAATGAATTCTCAAAACATTATTTGTCCTCATTGTTCCAAATCATTTGATATGGAAGATGTTATCAAGACTAAAGTTGAAAGTCAAGTAAAAGAAAGGTTAGGCCAAAAAAGGGAAACTCTTTTAAATGAACTTAAATCCGATTTTATAATAAAAGAAAAGGAGAAAATAAAAAAGGATATACAATCTCAACTAAATTTTGAATATGCTGAAAAAGAAAAAGGGTTAAACCAAGAATTAGAGGATAAAAGTCAACAATTAAGGGAAATGCATTCTACGGAGGCTCAACTTCAGACACTGAAACGTGAGATGAAAGAAATGGAAAGTAAACATAATCGGTCGACAGAACAACAACTAAGCCAGGTCCAAGACCAATGGAACAAAAAATTTCAAGAAGAAAGAGCACAAGAAGATTTAAAGAGAAAAGAATTGGAAAAACAACTTGAAGATCAAAACAAGCGAACAAAAGAAATGCTGGGAAAACAGACAGTCGGTTCACAGGAACTTCAAGGTGAGGTACAGGAATTGGTTATCGAAGAGTTTCTGAAGAAAAAATTTCCCGATGACAAAATAGTTGAAGTAAAAAAAGGGCAAAGAGGGGCAGATGTTATTCAGATTGTCAATGATGGTAGCGAGTGCGGAAAAATAGTTTATGAAAGCAAACGCACCAAAAATTTTATGAATAAGTGGATAGACAAGCTTAAAGACGACATGTCAGAAGAAGGTGCAGACTTTGGAGTGTTGGTCACGCAAACAATGCCAAAGGCAAGTCTAAGACTTTGCCAAAACATGGGTTTCAAAAATCGAATCTGGATTTGCAAGTTTCACGAATTAGAAGTGTTATCAGTGGTTCTAAGACATTCTATTATTGAAATTTCCCAGGTTAAGTTATCTCAAGAAAATAGAGAAGGGAAAATGGATCTGCTATATGACTATATTACAAGTCCTGGATTCAGGGAACGTATTAATTACCAAATGGAAACCTATCAATTTATGCTAGATGATTTGAACAAAGAAAAAATGGCAATTCAAACTCATTGGAAGAAAAGAGAAATCCAGATAAATAGACTCGCAAATAGTGTTACCAGTATTGTTGGAAACTTACAAGGAATTGCACTAAATGAAATAAAACCCATTAAATCATTAGAACTGTCGGTACCTTCCGGAGATGACCAACTGAATTAAACAAGGTTCAAAATTTTGGGGGTTAATCAAACCACAAAGAATGAATAGAAAAATCAACAAGACTGAAACAAGCAGTTTTGGCGTATCGGGCAGATATGGTCACAACTCAGAAAAATTTTATAACACTAATCTCTATCATTCTACTAACAAGGAAAGTAATAATAAACAATTGGACCAGGTCTTTCCAGAAGATCTTAAAAATAAAATTATTTGCTCCTCTTCTGAAAATATGTGTGAAATACCTGATAGTTCAGTTCATTTAATTGTTACATCACCTCCGTATAATGTATCTAAAGAATACGATCAAGATTTGACATTAAGTGAATATATAGAACTACTAGAAAGGGTTTTTAGTGAATGCCACAGAGTATTAGTTGATGGAGGACGGATAGGTATAAACCTGGCTAATGTTGGAAGAAAACCTTACATACCAATCACTGATTATGTTTCTAACCTTATGTTGGATAAAGGTTTCTTAATGAGAGGTGAGATAATATGGAATAAGTCTGCAAGTGCTGGAGGGTCAACAGCCTGGGGAAGTTGGCAATCAGCTTCAAACCCGATTCTTCGTGATGTGCATGAGTATATTTTGGTTTTTAGTAAAGGGTTTTTCAAACGGAATTTAAGTGAGTTGGAAAAGGAGAATAAAAGAAATACAATTGCCAGAGATAAATTTATGGAGTGGACCAAATCTATATGGACATTTAAAACTGAAAGTGCCAAAAGAGTTAAGCACCCCGCTCCTTTCCCAGTTGAATTACCGTACCGGCTTATACAGTTATTGTCATTTAGTGGAGATGTTATATTAGACCCTTTTATGGGAAGTGGTTCAACAGCCATACGCAAGTTTGTCAAAATGGACATTCTAGTATTGATAATCAACCACTTATAAATCTATCCACTACAACAAAGCCCTCTTAGATGAACTGTTTTGATCGGTTCACCAGGAAAAATTATTTGGTCACGATGTCCTGTCTATAAAAGGAGAAGGCAGCCTTATTTTGTTTTGATTTTGGGGATATTGATTTTTGTATGTATAGGCATAAAGTAAAATTTTGCTGATGCTAATATAATAAAAACCCTAAACCTAAAAATATCTATCCACTACAATGGAGATTTCAAAACAAAATTATATATATAGTATTTAAATCTCTTTATGAGTATAAATATGACAACAGAAAGGATTGATAGTTGTAAATTATTCAATAAAATGACTAAAAAATTTTTTTAGGAAAGAAAAAAAATGCCCTTTTGACAAACTTGCGCATAGCATCATTAAAGAGTGATAGATTCTTTGTTGGATATGAAATATGCGAAGATTATATTAAAAATGCATGGAGTAGAATCAACCCATATATCAACACTATTAAATTTTGACTAAAAATCTGATATTGAACCAAACGTTCAAGTCATTAACTCGAATAATTCATATTAGGGGTTAATAATTGGATTTATTTTATTAACTTGCAGTTAGTTATATTCATTTTATAGTTCCATAAAAATCATTGACTTATGAATTCCATATTTTGTCAAAAAAAGAGGGCTGTTACTGTTGATTTCAAAGGTGAGAGAACCACTTCGGATGCTGCAATCATATTACTTGAAGCCATTGAACGGGGAAGTATCCTGATAACTGTGTAAAGTTGCATTAATGGGTTTATTCAAGGTATTGACATCTAATTTATGAAATTAAATGCTTAGCTCAATTTATTTTAACTATACAATCAACCTTTAAATCCACATGACAAAAAAAAGAGTAGCAGAAATTGAGCATTCAACTATTGACCACTACAGATATGTATACTTTCCGCTAAACTTGTAATGGTAAGTAAGAAATTTGACAAAACAACCGTAAGTCTCCTATTCAGGTATTTGGGATTGGGATTCATCAATAAATGGTCTAAATTTGTCAGCCCTTATAGTATTTATGGCTACTTATAAAAAACGTTCGACAAAGTCTGGCTCTTCGCCCTCTCAGAGTGCTACAAAGGAGGTTTTTCAGACTTTAGATCTAACTGCTTCAAAAACTGAAAGGTGGGTCTCAAAAAATCAAAACTATATCCTAATCCTGGTCGGTTTGATTGCAGTTGGGGTTTTGGGCTACCTGGGCAACAAACGATTTATCCTGGAGCCAAAAGAAAGAGAAGTAGTTACAGAAATGGCTCAGGCACAAGATTATTTCAATAGAGCTGCCACTAGTTTGATGGATGCTGATTCTCTGTATCGGTTATCTCTAGAAGGAGGCGAAGGAAAATATGGATTTTTAGAAATCATTGATCTCTATAAGGGAACAAAACCGGCCAGACTTGCACAATTTAGTGCCGGAATAGCTTATCTGAGATTAGGAGAGTACCAAAATGCAATCAAACAACTAGAACGGTTCAAATCTAAAGACCTCATTTTTTCTGCCATGGCCAAAGGAGCTATTGCCGATTCATTCGCAGAACTTGGACAACCCCAAGATGCCTACACCTATTATTTGGAGGCCGTGAAGGCTAGCGATAATGAATTCACTGCCCCAAAATTTTTATTCAAAGCTGGACTACTAGCCCAAGAACTGGAAAAGTATGAAGATGCCCTTGAGCATTTCAAGAGAATTGAAGAGGATTACCCCGATGCCCAAGAAGCTGAACTAATCACCATACAGATATCCAAACTTGAAACAATGCTTCGGTAATGGCTACCGACCTCCAATCCCCTTTTAAGCAATCCGTCCCAATTGATTTACCTAATACTGACAAGATCCATATCGCTATAGTCGTTTCAAAATGGAATGCTTCCATAACTGAAAACCTATACAATGGAGCAATAAAAACTCTCTCAGAAAGTGGCATTCCCCATTCGAACATCACCAGATATAATGTTCCGGGAAGCTTTGAACTGATTTATGGATGTAAAATTGCCCAACTGAAGAGAGTTCAAGTGGTCATTGCAATAGGAAGTGTCATCAGAGGGGAAACGCCCCATTTTCATTATATCTGTCAAGCAGTATCCCTAGGAATCAAAGATCTAAATGTCCTGGGGAAAGTACCTATCATTTTCTGTGTTTTGACTGATGATACCATCAAACAAGCCAAAGAAAGAAGTGGTGGAAAACTTGGAAATAAGGGAATTGAAGCCGCCAGAGCGGCTATTGAAATAGCACAATTTAATGATATTGCACAAAAAAAGTAATTCCACTATAAAAAGGTAAATTTACAACTGCTTAGAATCGCTTTTTTAGAATTTCTAAAAACAAAGAATTCAATGTTGTAGAATCAAGGAATCTTTCCACCAATAAAAGTAAATTAAAAGTGCCTAGAATCAATTTTTTTAGACTCTCTAAAAACAAAAAATTCAACTATACCCCAAGATACTACAAGGGGAAAAAAGACCACAATATCTATGATTTTGGTTCTAAATTTGCCCGAAATAGAGAAAATTTCAACACCAATGATTATCGAAATCATTGGGCTTCTGAGCGTATACGCTCAAGAAACCGAAAAAATCGAGCTGTTTCTAGAACATTGATTTTAATCATACTAGTCCTCGTGTTTTTCTTTCTCTATATCATAGATTTCGACTATACTATTTTCTTCAATTAGTTCATGGCTGGTGGTGTCATATTCCGTTTACCTCAACAGGTAGCCAATCAAATTGCTGCCGGCGAAGTGATACAAAGACCCGCATCTGCGGTAAAAGAATTGATAGAAAATTCAGTAGATGCTGGAGCTACTGAGATCAAAATACAAGTAAAAGATGCAGGAAAAACGCTGATAAAAATCGTGGATAATGGAGAAGGAATAGCCCCCCAAGACATTGAGCTTGCTTTTCAGCGACATGCAACCTCCAAAATCAAAACTACCGATGATTTAACTAAAATCATGACCAAAGGGTTTCGTGGAGAGGCCCTAGCTTCTATTGCCTCGGTGGCACAAATAGAAATCATCTCTAAAAAATCGACCAACCAGCTGGGCACTCTACTTTGTATTGAAGGTGGAGAAGTCAAAAGAAAAGAACAATTGGCTGCTCAAAACGGCACCA
This sequence comes from Flavobacteriaceae bacterium bin25, assembly GCA_002238525.1. Classification (GTDB taxonomy): domain Bacteria; phylum Bacteroidota; class Bacteroidia; order Flavobacteriales; family Flavobacteriaceae; genus Bin25. The sequence goes on along the minus strand of MPMN01000024.1, from coordinate 16,748 downwards.
CAATTTCAGTTAAAAATTTGTTTTTTAACACCCCTGTTAGAAGAAACTTTCTCAAAACCAATCAGACCGAATTACGGCGGATCCTAGAAGAAGTTTATCGTCTGGCCATTGCTCATTGCTATGTCCGCTTTGATGTGTTTGACCAAGGCTCAGAATTATTGCATCTAACTAAAGCAACCGTAAAACACCGATTGAGAAATATTTTTGGAACCAAATTGAGAGACAACCTACTAGAAATTAATTCCGATACCCAGATAGCAAAAATATCCGGTTATGTACTCAAGCCCAATATTTCTAAACAAAGGGGTAACCCACAGTATTTTTTTGTCAATAATAGATTCATAATAGCTCCCTATTTAAGGCATGCGGTTTTAGAGGCATACCAAGGATTACTGCCTGAGAAAAGCCAACCTGGCTATTTTATTTTTATTGAAATTGCCACCGATAAAATTGATGTCAATATCCATCCGACCAAAACAGAAATAAAGTTTGAAGAATCTGAAAATTTGTATGCAATCCTAAAGTCAACAGTAAAACATAGTTTGGGAATTCATCGCATAACCCCACCCTTAGATTTTAATCAAAATCCGGATTTAAGGGTACCCTATGAATACAAGGACAAACCGCCTACTAGACCGACTGTTCCTATTGATACAAATTATAACCCTTTTGAAGATGCTAGGCAAAAAAATGTTTTGGATTTTCAAAATACACCTTCCAACAACCCTTTGAAAATTGAAAATATATCTGATCTGCTAGACATCAAAGCCCAGCCATCAATTTTTCAGTTATTTTCTAAGTATATCGTCTGTGGTTTTGATAACAACCTGATTATTATCAATCAAAATAGAGCCCACCAGCGTATTCTATTTGAAAAGTTTAAAAAGGGAAATAAAACCAATAGCCTCCCAAGTCAGCAATTGATATTTCCAATCTTTGTTTCATTATCTATCCAACAAACTAATGCCCTAAAAGAAATAGAGGATGATTTAAAAAAAATTGGCTTCCGAATCAAAATCGTAAATAAAACTTCGATCCAGATACTAGGTGCTCCGCAGATATGTCCAACCGAAAAAATAAGTGCTACCCTTGAGGAATTGCTTGACCAAACAATCGATGTATCAAGCCATACCGACACCATCGGAGACATGATCGCCAAATTTCTGGCTCGAAAGTGGGCTATCACCAATAATCAATTATTGAATCACGTGGAACAAAACGAAATGGTCAATAACCTATTCGCTTGTCAAGATTATGGAATAACCCCTTTCAATAAAAAAGTGTTTATTAGACTAGATAAAGGAGCTTTGAATAGAAAATTAGAATGATTAGATCAATCCCATCGGCTGTACTGAATCTTTTGATCATCAATCTGATTCTGTTCATTGCGACCCAAATCCTCCCGGAGTTAAACTTGATGGATAAATTGGGGCTACGTTATCCCCAAAATGCCCAATTCGGTTTTTGGCAGTTGTTTTCTCATATGTTTATGCATGGAAATTTTCCCCATTTATTGTTCAATATGCTCGTATTGTGGATGTTTGGTAGCACCTTAGAAAGAGAATGGGGAACCAATAAATTTCTTTTTTTCTATTTCTCAGCCGGTCTAGGTGCCGCAGCAATACAATTGCTGTATTATTCTTATCAAATAAACAACTTATATGAGTTGTTTAATTCAATAGGTTATTCTCAATCTCAGATTCAATATGCTTTGGAGAATGGTGAATTTCCTGAAAGATTGAGTAATCATATGGATACAATTACAAGTGCGATAGAAGCATATCACGTTACTATGGTAGGAGCATCAGGTGCTTTGTATGGAGTGCTGGCAGCATTCGCATTGATATTCCCCAATGCACGATTAATGTTGCTGTTTCCACCCATACCCATAAAAGCCAAATATTTAGTTCCTATCCTAATCGTTATTGACCTTTTTGGAGCTTTTACCAGCTATAATATTGGTTCTATCGCACATTTTGCTCACTTAGGAGGGGCATTTACCGGAATTTTCATTATGTTGTACTGGCGCAGACTTAACAGAAAAAGAGGTTCATAATTAAATAATATTAGGTGTCTTTGAATCTAACACAACGTTTTTATGCTTTAAGCATTGTAGAAAGGTTAATTGTAATCAATGTGCTTTGTTTTGTTCTGCCTGCTTTTTTAAAGGTAGTATTCTACTTATTTGATGCTTCACAAGTTGATTATCTCTCCTATTTCAATTTGCCGTCAAGTATTAATCGATTTTTAAATCAGCCGTGGTCAATACTTACCTATAGTTTTTTGCATGGAGGGATTCTACATCTGTTATTTAATATGCTTGTTCTTTATTATGTGGGTAAAATGTTTGTTTCATTTATGGGCAGCAAAGAATTTTTTTCCACATACTTTTTGGGAGTTCTCGCCGGGGGAGTGGCGTTTATGATTAGTTACAATCTCTTTCCTGTGTTCAGTTCAGTAGTTGAGGAGTCTAATTTGGTTGGCGCCTCTGCTGGTATTATGTCTATCCTATTTTTTATGTGTGGTTATGCTCCAAAAATGAGGATAAATTTTTTCTTGTTTAGCATTCCCTTTTATGTTCTAGGCTTGGCCTTGGTGATGATTAATTTAATCACTTTGCCTTTGAACGATAATGCCGGTGGCAATATTGCTCATTTAGGTGGTGCAGCGATTGGTTTTTATTCTGTTTATAGGTATAAATCAGGAAAGGTTTTTGGGGATGAATTTGAAGAATTTATGGGGAAAATTGTAAGGTCTTTTAAGCCGAAACAAAAAAATGCAGGCCATAGGCAAACCAAAACAAAAGATGCCCATAGATCCCCAAGAGAGTCCAAAAAAGAACAAAAGTCGCAGGAGAAGATTGAAAAAATATTAAAAAAAATCAGTGAGTCAGGCTATCAAAGTCTGACTCAAGATGAAAAAGAATTTTTGTTCAACAAAGATGAATGATATAATCTAAGGCCAATTGATCATGGCAAGAAAAGTATTTCCTACTTTAGTTTTAATCGTCAACATCATTACCCTAATTCTTCAGTTATCAGCAATGGGGAAATGGTTTGACTTTGAATTTTTATGGATTTTACCCCTACTTTGTCCATTGTTGAGTATCATCAATTTAGCCTTCCTGCTTTATTGGATTATTAGAGTCAAATGGCCCTTTTTGCTCTTTGTATTTGTATTTCTTGTCACTATAGAAGATTGGGGACTTCTTTTGCAATTACCCGATGGTGAAGAAAAGAATCAAGAAGGTTCAAAAATAATGAGCTACAATGTTCGTTTATTCAATCAATTCAATTGGATAGCCGACCCTGAGATTCCCAGCAAAATCCTAAAACAAATCAATAGTCTGGATCCTGATGTGGTTTGCCTCCAGGAGTACTCCCAAAAGTTATCTCCCGAATTTTCCAATTACCCTTATCAGTATTTTGAACCCACAGTTTTGGGAGGGGATGTAGGAAATGCCATATTATCAAAGACCCCATTTATAGAATCGGGAAAAATAGAGTTTAAAAATTCAACTAGCGGAGGTATTTATGCGGATCTCAATCTTGGGGAGAAAAGGGTTCGAATTCTCAGCTCGCATTTCGAATCACTCTCCACGAATTTTAAAGAAACGATAGATCAATGGAATCAAAAAAAAATTGAATTCGAACGATTAAAGGATATACTTGATATTCAAAATCAGCAAGTAAAATTAGTTGACTCTGTTGCCAGAAGCACCCAATTCCCGGTAGTGATTTGTATGGATTTGAATAACAATGCTTTTTCATCTCCGTACCAAAAGTTAATTCAAGACCGAAAAGATGCTTTTGTTGAAGCAGGTATAGGATTGGGATCTACCTATAAAGAATTATTGTTTCCCCTTCGAATTGATTTTATTATCGTTAGTCAGAATATAGAAGTTTTGGATTTTCAAACCCCTAATGTCCATTATTCAGACCATAGACCAGTTGTAGCTATTCTTGCCAACTAGAATACAGCTTGGCACATCACATTGGTGTTCACTCTGAAATTATTTGAACCGTTTTGAGCAGATCAAGGGTTTCAGGACCTGTATTAAACAATAAGTCAACTATGCTCAAATTGGGAATAAACCCAAATTTGTTTTCAAAAACCTGGGGGTATTTTTCCATTGATATTTCGGGTGAATTTTTGCAATCCAATAGTCTTTCAAACACCCGATGCGTCTGTTTATGACTAGCGACCAGACGATAGTTTAAATCAACAGAAAGTAAATCGCAAAAAGTTCGGATCAAGCATAAATTAAAGTCAAACAAGTTGTCCCATTTCTTTTGGTAAAGAGGATAGAGTGCGTCCTCATAGTATTCAAAATAAGGAGATCTACGATAGGAAGCATCTAGTGATTTCCAATGGATTGCTCTCCAATTTGTTTCATTGAAAATCCGGGTCATTTGATCAGTTTTAAACTCGTTTAATCGGTTGTGAATAATCGGAACAACCAGTCTATGTTTTCCGTTTGCTCCATAGATGTAGGCTCGGTTTCGATAAGTTTGTTTCTGGTATCGAAGATTGGTTGCAAATTCGATTTGGTCTTGTTCAATCAGCCAGCTGAAATAATATATAGAAGGCAGGTATGCAGGTATGATAACTTTCACGGTGATGATTCTATACCGAAAAATCCCATAGGCCTAAAGCTAATCGGTTTTCAATGAGTAGAAAAGTAGTGATAATTATTTTTGAAAACAGTAGAGGCGAGAACTAAAGGTTACTAATTGGAATTATCTTTCCTTTTTTGTTTTTTTCTCCTGATAATAAATGTCATTATTTGCCACAATACTATCACAGTGACAAAGTGTGGAAAATAGCTTCTAGCTTGACCCTTTCCAGAGACAGTTGTAAATACTCGGTCCCAACGTATTTTCCAATTCCGGAGCCCCTGAGTAAAATTTTCAATACTAAACCATATAAAGATGGGCTTTCCGACAATATGATCAGCTGGGACGAAGCCCCAGAATCGGCTGTCTTCACTTTTGTGTCTGTTATCCCCCATCATCCAATAATAATCTTGTTTAAAAGTATATTGGTTTGTCTCTTCGCCATTAATGATGTAGCCGGATGGTCCGGATTCAAATGTATTTTTTTCGTAATCGACAATCAATTTTTTATATAAGGGACGATTTTTAGCATTTAGGTTAATCGTTGCACCATTTTTGGGTATGACTATGGGACCCATATAATCTTCATTCCAATTGTAGGGTATGGTATTGGGGAAATAGGTTGTATTGGGTCTTTTTTCGCTGTTTGTCTTTTGTTTGATGCTATCTAACCAATCTACTTGAGTCAATGCTTTTGCTTCATTAGGGGTAAGAAAAACTGTTTTTTTTCGTTCTATTATTTCTTGACCTTGTAAACCGAGAGATCGAACCAACTGACTGGAAAGTCCACGTTCAGAAGTTACGACGGTGAAATCTGAAACGGTGGTTCCTTGAGTATATAGAATTTCAGATTTAAGGGCTTCAAAAGTGCTTTGAGTGATATTTTCAATGAAAATCAGTTATTCCAGCTTCAAGCAATTGTTTGGAAGAAACTCCATTGTTGTTGTAGAGGAAAAAGGGAACTTGAATCTTTGCTCTATCTGGCAATACATTTTTTCCCCCATCAATATAGACATAACCATCAATTATTTCTAGGGTATCACCTGGTATACCCACACATCGCTTCACATAGTTCGATTTTTTGTCCAGTGGTTTATTTACTCGAGCTTCTGAAACAAAAAACTGTCTTACCGTATCTGCTGGCCAATTAAATACTACAATATCGTTCCGTCGTATTTTTTGTATTCGAGCAAGACGTATATAGGGGTACTGAGGCTTTTTCAGGTAAGATCTAGATTTGATGATCGGAATGGTATCGTGGACCAAGGGAAGTGACACTGCAGTTGTGGGGATTCGGCTACCATAATGGAATTTACTAACTAGTAAAAAATCCCCTACTAATAAAGACTTTTCGAGGGATCCCGTAGGGATGATGTATGGTTGAATAAAGTAATTATGAACAATTGTGGCCACCACTACGGCAAAAATGATGGAGCTAAAGGTCTCTCCAATAGATGATCTGTTTGACCGGTCGAAAGAATCCGCGTAATCAATTCGCTTTTGGTAGTTTACTTTATAGATATATAATCCAAAGGTTACCAAACCCAAAAGCGAATCAGAAGTTTTGGATTTTCCAAAGACCTTGAGGGTTTCTACCCACAATACCCCTAGCATAATTAGATTTATCGTTGGCAAGAAAAACAGAATCACCCACCAAGTCGGACGGTATATCATTTTTAAATGAACCATCAGGTTATAAATAGGGATCAAGGCTAAATATGGATTTTTCCCTGCTGTTTTATAAAGCCGATAAGTTCCACCAAAGTGAACCAAATTCAGTGCTAGAAAAAAGATAAGCCATCCTAAGATATCCATATGTGAATGTTCTTTTTAGTTGTCTTGATTGATTGAGAATATATCGGACATCGAAAAAACCCCAACTTTATTTTTTATCCAATTTGCAGCTGTTAGCGCTCCCAGGGCAAACCCATCTCTTTTTAGGGCTTTATGTTGGATACTCAACTGGTCAATATCAGATTTGTAGGTAATCCGATGTGTGCCCACAACATCAGGTTTTCTCAGGGCATTGATTTTCAACTCTCCCTTTTTGGGGACTTCTAGAGTCCAATTTTTATAGTCAAGAATTTCTAGTAGATCTTCAGCTAGGGTAATTGCTGTTCCACTTGGTTTATCAAGTTTTTCGGTATGATGAGTTTCATGTATAAAGATGGTGTAGCTACCCAACGGTTTAATCAATTTGGCGAGTTGTCTATTTAATTCAAACAAAATATTCACCCCAAGACTGAAATTTGATGCGTACAAAAATCCTCTTTCATAGCTTTCAGATAGATCGACTACTTTTTCGTATTGGTTTAGCCATCCTGTTGTTCCGCAGACCACATTGAGTTTATGTTTAAAAGCCAATTCTATATTTTCAACGGCAGCATTTGGGCTTGAAAAAACAATGGCTACATCAGCTTGGTCAAGTGATCCACGTTTAAAATTGATATCTTGAATGTATACCACTTGATGAAAATTCTCAATGGCCAATCGTTCAATTAGTTTGCCCATTTTTCCGTAACCAAAAATTGCTATTTTCAAAATTTGAATATTATTATGTGATTTATATCCATAATTTATAAGTCTCATTGAAGAAGGTTTCTGTAACAAAAAACTTTATTGAAAAACCCATAGATACTATTTTAACTAAAATTCTAAGGAAAGAGAGAGTCCAGTTTGGGTGGGATCGACCAGGACATTGGATCGAATGCTGAGTTTTTCATCCACATTAAATTGGAGAAAGTGTGCTGCTACATTTGCATGGATTACGTTCAGCACATAGGAAACGGCGATGAAAATAGCTGATATATCGCGATAATTCTCATAAAATTCCATCCCTCTTAGAATTTGTTCATTGTCTGGAATCAGTACCGAATATTCATCATCTGTATAGCCTATTATTCTTCTTTTGTATATGTTTCTAAATCGGTTGTATTCCTTTGAGTTCAGGACAAAAAAATGTACTGATGTCCCAATTCCTGCCCAAAATATAGGTGCCCAAAGGTATTTCCCGAGGTATAGTTGTCCCAAACCGGGCAAAACTGCAGAAAGAAAAGTGGCTTTAGCTGGGGTCTTCGGATCATCCATGAGACGGAGTCTTCTAGGAGAGAATTGCTCTCTCCAATTTACAGCTTCGAAACTCATCAGAGTGTCCTTTACCTTACGATTATCCATGGGGACTTGGTCATCAGAAATTGGTTGTTCAGTTTCCTGACCACATATCTGCCCACAGATCAGTAATCCAATGAAATAGATGAGAAAATTACTTTTCATCGCTGATTTTATTGAGTATCGTTTGTAACAATTCCTTTGATTTAAAAGGAATCCTGATATATCCACTGCCCTTTTTATTTAGTTTGAGGTCAACTGTAGTATCGAAATAAGCATTGAGTTTTTGTGTTGACGACTCTACGAACGGATTTTTTGTTACCAGAGTTGGTTCTTTGATGGATTTAGGTTTAATGATTAACTTTTCTACATCACGCACCGATAGGTTTTGTGAGATTATGTCATTAAAAAGATTGATTTGTGTCTTTTGGTCTTTAAAAGCCAAGAGTGCACGACCGTGGCCGAAACTGATTTTATTATCTCTTAGTCCTAACTGTATGATATCGGGAAGTTTGAGCAAGCGAATATAGTTGGTTATACTGGTTCGATTTTTAGCTAAACGTTGGCCCAATTGATGATGGGTAAAGTTTAGATCTTGGAGTAGTCGCTGAAAAGTCAAACCAATTTCAATAGGGTTGAGATCTTTTCGGTGTATATTTTCAATTAGGGCGAACTCAAGCAGCTGTTTGTCTTGAGCCGTTCTTACGTAGCAAGGAATAGTTTTAAGATCCACCAATTTTGCTGCCTTTAATCTTCGTTCTCCACTGATTAATTCATAATTGGAAGACAAATTTATTTTTCTAACCGTTATTGGTTGAATCAGTCCATGCAGTTTAATTGATTGAGCCAATTGTTCTATTAGTTCAGAATTGAAATTTTTCCTTGGTTGTCGGGGGTTGACATTTATTTTGTTGGGAGAAAGATGAACGACTCGACCGATGACTCCAGCAGGGATATCTTTTGGATTGGTTCCAATGGTACTATGGGGCCTCAATATACTATCAAGACCTTTTCCTAAAGCTGGTTTTTTTGACGATCTACCCAAAATCAAACGGTATTTTTGTTGATTAATTCGCTAGCAACAGATAAGTAGGATTCTGCTCCTCGACTTGTCACATCAAAACTAAGTATATCTTGGCCAAAACTAGGAGCTTCGGATAGCTTGACATTTCTAGGAATAATCGTGTTGAGAACCATCTTATGAAAGTGTTTTTGAACTTCTTGAACCACCGAATTAGAGAGTCGGAGTCTAGTATCATACATGGTCAGTAAAATCCCTTCGACATTTAATTCAGGATTATAGTATTCTTGAACGCTTTTGATTGTATTGAGTAGTAATCCAAGACCTTCAAGGGCAAAGTATTCACATTGGATAGGGATGAGAACTGAATCTGCTGCAGTCAGTGCGTTGATTGTAATTATTCCTAAAGATGGCGCACAATCTATGATGATGTAATCATATTCATCTTTGATATCAGAGAGTGCTAGATTCAGTTGATATTCTCTATCTTCTTTGTCAGACAGTTCTATTTCGATGGCAACCAAATCGATCTGAGAAGGAATCAGATCCAGATTTTTGATTTTGGTTGGCACAATAGTATCTTTTATTCCTTTACGTCCTATCATCAAATCGTATGTTGTGGTCTGTCCGCTACTGAGTTGAAAGCCTACGCCTGAGGTCGCATTGGCTTGAGGGTCTGCATCTATTAGCAAGACCTGCCTTTCGGATATCCCAATTGCGGCCGCAATATTGATAGCACTAGTAGTTTTGCCTACACCTCCCTTTTGATTAGCAATGGCAATGGTCTTCCCCATTGTTTATGGTAAGTTTTTCAATTAATTAACGATTAGTTGTTCAGTTCACACAGCTCAACATATTTTTGGAATTAATCTCCTAAAGAATTGATGGTAATTGAGTCAATAAGATAGATTGTTTCGTTTGATGTTTTATAAAAAAATTCTTCTCGAGCATATTTTCGAAGACTATCGGGATGTTTCAAAATTTCAATTTGATGTTGAACGGCACCTATTTGTGAAGTCAATGATCTTTTCTTCGATTCCAGACTATAAATCTTTTGATTTAATTCTTTATGAAGAGCAATCGAATGGTCATCGTAATAGGCCATCCATATTACAAAAGCAATAGTAATAGACCCATAGATCAGTAGAGTCTTTTTCTTTTTTCCAATTCTAATCATTGGGGGATTCCACTGATTTTACACGTTCAGATGTAATAATCTCATCAAAGCTATTTCCCCAGCTGTTCAATATATAATTCATCACATCTGCGACTTCTTGGTCTTCAAGCCCTTGATTAGTCATCAGTCCATCATACAATACATCATTGACTGTTATTGGACCGCTCATTCCATATTTTATCCCCGCAATACTTCTGTTGATATCTTCAAAAAGATAGTCAGCATCTGCTAAAGGTGGGAAAACACCTTCAACTCCTTGTCCATCGGCTAAATGACATTGCAAACAAAAATCGGTATAAATCATTTTTCCATCTTCAATGCTTTGCTTTAGTGTCTTTTGTTGATCAATAGAGAAAAATATAGTTGCTGAAGCGACACTATAGCCCAAGAGAAATAGTTTCATTTTTTGGAATGATTCTTACAATACCAAGATTTTCCACACCAACATACAGATACCCATCAGGACCTTCCACAACATTGCGTACTCTACCTATTTTATCTAGAATTTTTTCTCGTTTAACGACTTTATCATCTTCAATGACCAATCTTTCCAGGTATTCAAATCTCAATGAGCCTACAAAAATATTTCCTTTCCACTGTGGGTAAATATCGGAGGTTAAAATAGCCATACCGCTTGGACCTATGGAGGGCGTCCAATAATAAAATGGCTGCTCCATTCCTTCTTTATGAGTTTGATTGGTAATTATGGTTCCACTATAGTTAATACCATAGGTAATTTCGGGCCAGCCATAATTACGTCCTTTTAGAGAAATATTAATTTCATCCCCTCCACGGGGTCCGTGTTCGTTGAGCCACAACTGTTTTTTTTCTGGATGAAAAATCATTCCTTGGGGATTTCTATGTCCATAGGAAAAAATCGCTTCTTTAACTCCTGGTTCGCCTACGAAAGGATTATCACTAGGGATGGTGCCGTCGAGATTTAGACGATAGATTTTCCCTCCATCTGTGCTCAAATCTTGCGGCGTAATATCTCTTTGGCCTCTGTCTCCAATAGCAAAATAAAGGTATCCTTGGTCATCAAATACAATTCTTGAACCCCAGTGCTGGCCTTTATTGGTATTAGGAGTAGCCTTATAGAGCAGAGTCAGATCATCTAGTTGAAAATCTTGGAGGTTTAAAACGGCACTATATAATGCAGTATTTCCCCCTTTATCATCCTCTTCGGTATTAGTTGAGGCAACTAAATAGATGATATTATTTACTTCATATTCTGGATGTAATGCAACATCAAGCAAGCCACCTTGACCTCTAACATAAACATTCGGTAGGTTGGTAATCTGTGTTTTAGATCCATCAACTGCATAAATCAATTCTCCTTTTTTCTCTGTAATCAACAGCTCGTTTTCAGAAATAAAATCCATTCCCCAGGGAATATCGAGACTATCAACGACGATCTCATGTAGATAGTCAATTTCATTGGGTGTTTCAATTATCGGTGGATTATCTGGTCTATCTTGGCAGTAGATAAGAATACAAGGGCTTAAAAGCAGAAAAATAGACAATAAAATATAGTTCATAAAAGAGTACTAAAGGGGTAGCAAAGTAGCAAAATTCAGGCATTTTAAGGTATATTTCAATGCTGAATGCACAGATCATCTATTTCCCCCGATGTACCGATTAAAACGGTTCAAGTAGGAGGGTTGTAAAGTAGTGGATAGATTTATAAGTGGTTGATTATCAGGATTAAAATGTCGATTTTGACAAACTAGCATAAAGCAAAATAATCATTACGGCGACAAACGAAGTTAAATATATTTTTAGTACAGAGAATTATAACTATCCAATCCTTTCAGGGATAGTTGATAATAAAGAATAGATTAGCGATTTGTATTGGTTAAAGCGTCAAATAATCAACTGAGCATAGCCCGAATAAAAACTTTAATCATAGGGCAAACTTATGCTCATGATTTGGATTTAGTATATTGACCTATCATCGGTAGATTTCACCCTATCAACACTAGAATCAACCCATTAATGCAACTTTAAAAGCTATTTAAAGTTTATATTTGCCCATTTCCAAATGATTATTCGGGATGTGGCGCAGCCTGGTAGCGCACACGCATGGGGTGCGTGGGGTCGCAGGTTCAAATCCTGTCATCCCGACGAAACCATTTTATATTGTATCATGTAATAGCTAACTTTATGATAATCAAGAGTTTAAATTTTATATTTCATCTGGTTAGCTATTTTTGTATTTAAAAAGTGATCTATTCGGTTACCTGTTTTTTTGTAACTTCTTGCTGAAAGCAAGGCTTTAGACGTGATTTAACTTTCGTTAAGTGATTTTTTTAACAAAAAAAAGTTACCTAAAATGAAAGAAAATGAAAACTTTTGCAGATGTTAAGGTAACCTGCTATATTGCGAGCACTCTTCTTGTACACTAACCCGACTTTCACACTTTTTTTTGAGTAATCTATACCACTTAAACACTTGTATATAGGAAAATATCACGTCTGAAAATCTTCCAAAATGAAGCGAATTTTTGAATGTGAAATTCAAAATAGGGGGGAAGTTCAGTCTTAATGATCTGCAACTGATTTCCAGAAGTATGCGTGGTGGAAGATAATCACTTTTTTGTGTCAGAGGCTCGTAGGTAACATAGATTCGTAAAGGATCAGCATCCGAACCTTCGAATGGCTCCACACCTATGGATATAATTGTAAGTTGTCGTTGTTCGATTCCAGTAATTATATCATCAATAAATTTTGTTGAAATGAATTTTGTACTTGCCCTCCGCAATTTATTGATTTGTGATCTAGATCTCTCACCCGCTCTGCCAAAATAAGCACGGTCTATGGCCAAGTCTATATCTTCTGAAAACCGTTGTATAAGATTATATCCCTTACTCAATGAAGTGCCCCCTTTGAATACTAGGGATTCAGCATAAGGCAGATCAAAAACGATTCCTAACATCTGGGTGACCCACCAGTCTTTTTCAACAGCGAAAGCGGAAAGCCCTGTCTTTGCCCCAGTTTGGGTGAATATATTCAAGCGTTGTGCTTGGTCAAGGCACACAAATTCATTCATAATAGTACATTAGAATTTTCCCAAAGATATCCGCTATCCAAGAAGGGGCCAACCGTAAATCATGGTACAGATTTTCAGGATCCTCATTTTTTAATTGAGTAATTATGGTTTCCAGTTGTCCATCGGTAAGGTTATCCTTTCCTATCTCTCTCAATGCCTGTATGGCCAATCCGCTAATGGTTCCTTTAGCTGCTAAATTCTTTGGGCTGACCTTTTTGAACTTAATGGTTCTGTTCCCCACTTTTATCGTTCGGGGAGACCCATCGGTTAGAAATACGGCATTCAATGGAACCTGTGTGGACAGGCCCAATTGATTCATTGCCTGGGCCCCGGTCGGTATGATTTGTGCCCTATCTCTCCGTGCGATTTGCTCTGCAATGGTGACAATGTCAGGGTACAGTTTGCCCAGCAGCTCATCTTCTTCCGGGAATAGGTAGATGCCCCGTGCCAGATGTTCTAAAAAACCCTCTTTGGAAAGTCGCAACAAGGATTTTTTGATGTTCTCCACACCATAAGACCATTCAAAGTCGGATGGGACAACGATTTTCCCCCTCTCTTTTTTTTGGATTTCAGCCTTTATCTGGTTCTTTACACTCACTTCTATTTATTACTATGTCCCAAAAATATGCTTTTTTAGGGACAAAAATTATGGATTACATTTAAATTAAGTGGCTCTAATCACTTTGTTGTGGAATCGGCGGAAATGAAGCAAAAATCTACTGCGTATTTTGAACTAGGAAAAAGAGTAAAGCAGTTAAGGCAGAATGCTGCGTTACCCCAGCAAAAATTTGCTGATTGCACTGGCTTTTCCCCCTTCATATATTCAGAAATTTGAAGAGAGAAAACGTAATGCGAAAGAAATAGTTGCTCTATATCTTACATACAAACTCAATCATTTCAACTTTTTGGCTATTGGCTTTCCTTTTAGTCCTGCATCAACCAAATAAGCAATATATGCTGCAAAGGGTTTTATATCTTGTCCAAAACTTGCGCCTTCCAAAGCATTCATATAGGTATCCCTTTTTTCCACAGGGATTATGGTCCAAGGGTAACCTCCAGAGGCCAACATGGCATTCATTAGAAATCTTCCCATGCGGCCATTACCATCAACATAGGGATGGGTGTAAACAAAAATGAAATGCCCCAATACTGCACGTACACTTGCCTCTTCCTCATTTTCCAATAATTCAAAAAGTAAGGGCATTACATCCCTTACCCCATCTTTATTGACGGGTGTGTGCTTGGATTGACCAATATATACCTGAATATTCCTATATCCAGCTAAGTACGAAGCCTTTAAAAACCCAATGATTACACTCGGTGCGAATAATTCCCGATACCAATCATGATGGTCATTATCTACAATTTTACCTGCATTTTCCCCGTTCAAAATTTGCACAACACTTTCTTTTACAACGTTAAACGCCTGCCAGTAGCCTCTAGCCGCCATGGCATCTTTTTGTTTTCGGTCTTCTTCATTTTCCTCAACATCCCATGCGCCACTTCTTACACGTTCAATGAGTTCAAGTGACACCGTGTAACGCTCAATGGACAAAGAGTGATAGGCATCCGCAGTATAAATTTCTTCGATATCCTTGATATAGGAGCCTTTGTCTTTAGGAATTCCAGGGGCTTTCGGAAATATATCTATTATATCCTTCCTCATAGTCTCCCACATGAATTTTATACGATTCACATAAGGTGAGCGCTCCCTAAAATCCAGCTTAATGGGGGTTGGTGTTTCAAATGGGTCCGTTTCTCTAACGTCATAGTCAGCAGCTTTCATGGTTTTTAGGATATTATCCGCAATATTATCCTGTCCTATATTCCTATATGCACCGACCAACCTTCCTGCTATGGTTGAATGTCCGCCGTCAAGTAAAATACTTAGGAGTTCAGATGCATCTTTAATCATTATCAGAGCTGTTCGTGATTCTATGGGGTGCCTTGAAAATATGGATGGTGTGGAATATATTATTGACGACGGTAGATTTACAATTCTAATACCGTTCTTTTCTTCTATCTCAGCAATATTTGGCAACGGTGATTTCATAACAAATAGTGATGTGCCAAACAATAACATCGTGGGAGAATTGTTTCCTTTGGTAGAACGTATGATCAATTGTGTTGGAACAGAGCTGTTTTCGGCATGGAGCATTAGAGATTGCTCGGCTGATACACAATAATCATCACTATATCTATCTCCCAAATACCTTGCACAAAACCCCCAAAAGGAGGAATACCAAGAAGTGCTGTCACCTTGTATATCATCATGGGGAGCAGCGATATACCAACCTTTAATGACCTCACGTATAAGTCCGTTTTTGACCAATCGTTCTCTATGTACCCTACTTAAATCAGAAGCTTTTATAGCAACCAATCCTTTATCTTGAATGACTTTCAGTCTTTCTAGTGATTCCGCTAATTTTTCTCCTGGAGTAGCCATCGCTTGAAATTTTACTGTAAATAATCTTATTAATCAGTGCTGTGTTAATATTATTAATTAATGACGTGTTAAAATTATTAATTAGTGCAAACATAAACAATAATATCCATTTGAAAATGAAAGACACAAAAGAATCTATGGATTGTTTTATAAATATATTTAGCCCTACTCCCTTCCATTTCGATATTCTTATGACCTTTTAATTCACTTAGTGAGATTCTCGCAATCACACTTTTTTTGTCGGCAAAACAACAACATTCAGTTTTGAACTAAGGCATAAACTAGGCTCATGCTTTGCTCTTTTTTATACGTCTTATCAAATCTGAATTATGTAAGTGGTTGTAAATCATCGTTTCCAATTTTTAAAAATTTACTACTCCCTACATTTTTATGATTTTTTCTCCCTCAATCTCTTATAACTGCCCCCTATTTTGAATTTCACATTCAAAAATTCGCTTCATTTTGGAAGATTTTCAGACGTGATATTTTCTTATCCGGATTCGATTTACCGAGCAGTAAATCTTAACTTTCAACCCTTGGGAATAGATGCTTGGATTTTAATTCCCAGCAGATCAAAGGCCCGCTTTCTGGTTCCCTCTAGACCATGAAGGATGACTACCTCAGGGATTGAGTCTGTGTAGATATTGGGTTTTCCAATAATGCGAATGACCCCAGTCAGTTCGTTCATCAAGCTGGCAAAACTCATGACCTTGTCGCCATCTTTGTTGCGCTTACGCCTTACCTTGGTTTTGGTCTGGGCTGAACTTGAAGCAGATGCTACTACATCCTTGCCCTGGGCTTGTTTTCCTTCCAAATCATCTTCACTAAATAGAATCGGTGCCAGTTCTTTACGCAAATGATATTCCACATAGTAGGCCAGCATACACAAAAACACATGAGCTTGAACCCGCTTCTTGCGCCGATGATGAATCGGGCGAATCTTCAAAGAAATGTTTTTCATGGTCCGAAAGGCCGATTCCACCGCAGAAAGACGCTTGTAGTCAAGGACGATAGCTTCGTTGGACGGAGGAACTTCTTTTAGACTCGTCCGAATGGCATAGACCCCATCCAGCTCCGCTGACCGCTCAATAGCCGATTTATCCCGTCCATAGGCTAAATGTCCCTCTTTGACCTCCAGATGGAAGTACTTCTTCATCTTGTGCTTCTCTACGACCTTATCCACTTTTATGGCTATGGTAGTCTCGCATTTGAGGGGTTTTGTTTTTCGCTTAGTAGCAATCACTATCTGCTCTAAGGCCTTCTCGGTTTTCACTAGAAACTCCTCACGTCGCTTCTGTTTCATGGCTTTCTGAACAGAATTCTTGCAAAATA
>MPMN01000107.1 GCA_002238525.1 Flavobacteriaceae bacterium bin25 | reverse complement strand
CAAATCCACCAATCCAGTATCCATCGTTGGCTCAGAAGACTGCTCTATCGGTGTAGCCTTTGAAAAGGTATCTTATACCATCACTACAAGTGCGGGTGATGGAGGCTCTATTACTGAAAAGCAGTCAATAGAACAGGGAGAATCGGTAAGCATCACTGCAACGCCAAGTACAGGTTATCAAGTACAATCGTGGGGAGGGACTTGTGGCACCTTTGACAAGACAAACAATCCAGCTACCTTCACAGCTTCCAAAGATTGTTCTATTAGTGTAGCCTTTGAAAAAGTATCTTATACCATCACTACAAGTGCGGGAACTAGAGGAGAAATTACCGAAAAACAATCGATAGTACATGGTGAATCGGTAAGCATCACTGCAACGCCAAGTACGGGTTATCAAGTACAATCGTGGGGAGGGACTTGTGGTACCTTTGACAAGACAGCCAATCCAGCTACCTTTACCGCTTCCAAAGATTGTTCCATCAGTGTAGCCTTTGAAAAAGTACCCTATACCGTCACTACAAATGCTGGTGATGGAGGTTCTATCACTGAAAATCAATCCGTGAAACATGGTGAATCAGTGAGTATCACTGCAACGCTTGATTCAGGTTATCAAATAAGTGGATGGACCGGAACCTGTGGGACTTTTAGTCAATCTACGAATCCTGCAAGCTTCACAGTAACAGAAGATTGTACCATTAGTGTAGCCTTTGAAAAGGTATCTTATACCATCACTACAAGTGCGGGAACTGGAGGAGAAATTACCGAAAAACAATCAATAGAACATGGTGAATCGGTAAGTATCACTGCAACTCCTGATACGGGTTATCAAATACAATCCTGGGGAGGGACTTGTGGTACCTTTGACAAGACAACCAATCCAGCTACCTTCACTGGTTCTAAAGATTGTTCTATTTCTGTAGCCTTTGAAAAAGTATCTTATACCATAACTACAAGTGCGGGAACTGGAGGAGAAATTACCGAAAAACAATCAGTAGAGCAGGGAGAACAGGTGAGTATCACTGCAACGTCTGATACGGGTTATCAAATACAATCCTGGGGAGGGACTTGTGGTACCTTTGACAAGACAACCAATCCAGCTACCTTCACAGCTACCAAAGATTGTTCCATCAGTATAACTTTTGAAAAGGCATCCTATAGGATTGCCACATTCATAGCCATAAAGGCCATAAGGGTTGATCCATTTGGACCCAGACCCACACCGCCAGTTGCCGGAGGAACCATTACCGAAAATCAATCTGTGAAACATGGAGAATCGGTAAGCATCACAGCAACTCCTGATACGGGTTATCAAATAGAATCCTGGGGAGGGACTTGTGGCACCTTTGACAAGACAACCAATCCAGCTACCTTCACTGCTACCAAAGATTGTAGAATCAGTGTAGTCTTTGAAGAGGTTGATAGTCTACAAAAACAGGAAAAAGAATCTTATACCATAACTACAAGTGCAGGAACAGGCGGATCAATTACCGAAAGTCAATCAGTAGAGCATGGCGAATCGGTAAGCATCGCTGCAACACCAAGTACGGATTATCAAATACAATCCTGGGGAGGGACCTGTGGCACCTTTGCCAAATCCACGAATCCTGCAAGCTTCACAGTAACAGAAGATTGTTCTATATCTGTAGCCTTTGAAAAGGTATCCTATACGATTGCAACAAGCACAGGTACTGGCGGAACGATTACTGAAAATCAATCAGTGAAGCATGGCGAATCAGTGAGTATCACTGCCACACCGAGTACGGGTTATCAAGTACAATCGTGGGGAGGGACTTGTGGTACCTTTGCCAAGACAACCAATCCAGCTACCTTCACTGCTTCCAAAGATTGTTCCATCAGTGTAACTTTTGAAAAGGTATCCTATACGATTACAACAGGTGCAGGTACTGGCGGAACGATTACTGGAAATCAATCTGTGAAGCATGGCGAATCTGTGAGTATCACTGCCACACCTAGTACAGGTTATCAAGTACAATCGTGGGGAGGGACTTGTGGCACCTTTGACAAGACAACCAATCCAGCTACCTTCACTGCTTCCAAAGATTGTTCCATCAGTGTAGACTTTGAAGAGGTTGATAGTCTACAAAAACAGGAAAATACCGATGTGCAACAACAAGAACAGGGAGATGATGAGAATCCTATTGAACTTGATGCAAATGGAGTTACTGTAAAAGTTAAGTCAGGTCTTGCACAAGAGGACTATGTGGGAAAAACTGGATATATTGATTACCAAGATAGTAGAGGGAGAGTAGAGTACACCATTGTGGATGCTACTATGCTTAAAACACGAATCAGAAACGGTTCAAGTGTAGAAAATGTAGTCA